>JAGBUF010000381.1 GCA_017630975.1 Paraprevotella sp.
CGAATATAACGGATGGAAAGTACCCGACATCCTTTTGTCCGGACATGAGGCGAAAATCAAAGAGTGGGAACTGCAACAATCCTTTGAACGCACCAAAGCATTACGCCCTGATTTATTAAAGAAAGGATCATCCTAAAAAGCCTTATTGTAAATATTCTTTAAGCATATCCCATACCGCCAAGATATGACATACTGATCCACCCAAGACAAACACATGGAATACAGTGTGCATATATTTCTTTTTGTGCAAGGTATAGAACAAAGCACCGGTAATGTACGACACTCCTTCTGCAATAATCCAGATAACGGCTTCGGGACTCACAGAATCAATCAATGGCTTGAAAGCCACCAACACAGTCAATCCCATCAAAACATAACAGATGGTTTCCAAATTACTGTGATCCTTCAGTTTACAGAAACTCATCACCGTTCCAACTATCGCACACAACCAGATAAAGATAAAGAGGCTCCATCCCCAATAACCTTGTTCTCGTAATGCCAATAAGGTGATGGGTGAATAACTGCCGGCAATGTGCCAATAAATAGCGGCATGATCCCATTTGCGTAATTTCTCACGCCATTTACTGCGCATGGGCCACGCATGATACAAAGTAGAACAAATGTATGACCCCAACATACCTGCTCCATACAGCCATATTCCTATCTCTGCCCAGGTATTTCCTTTACTATATGCATAAACCAAAAACAGCACACACACAGTCAGTCCTAATAATATTCCGACGCCATGAGTAATACTATTAGCTCGCTCTTCACCTTTGGTATAAAAAATAGCCATTTTACTCTTTACATAATTTTGTTTGACAAAGTTAGCTTATTTTTTGATAATGCGCAGATGATTCGTAAAAAGAATTCATATTTATTGGCAGTTTCAACCTCAAATTGTATATTTGCAACATTGAAGATTACCATAAATCAATATGGGCGATAAGAAACATCATTTATACATCATCGCTGGATGCAATGGAGCCGGGAAAACTACAGCAAGTTTCACGGTGTTGCCTGAGATGTTGAATTGCAGGGAATTTGTCAATGCCGACGAAATTGCCGCAGGACTTTCACCTTTCAACCCCGAAGGGGTGGCTATACAAGCTGGGCGATTGATGATAGAACGCATCATACACCTGCTCAGAGAAGGAGAAACATTTGCCTTTGAAACAACGTTAGCCACACGCTCATATGTAAAACTCATCCAACAAGCTCAAAAAAGAGGTTATTTTGTTACCCTCTTATTCTTTTCTCTCAGCACTCCTGAGCAGGCTGTCAAACGTGTAGAAAAAAGAGTGAGCGAAGGTGGACATAACATTCCGCTTGACGTCATATACCGCAGATACGACAATGGGTTAAAGAATCTGTTCAACCTATACATGCCCATCTGCGATTATTGGGCGCTGTACGACAACAGCATATGCCCTGCTAACAAAATAGCAAGCGGATGGAAGAATGAGAAAATAAATATTGCGGATCCTGCCGCTTATCATCAACTTAAAAAGAAATATTGGGATGAGGACGCGAATGAGTGAAGCAGAAGTTTACGAGATGCAACGCAAAATTGATGAAGGCATTCGCCTTGCTCAAAAGCGTCTCATAGCGCGAGCCAAGCACAACAACACAACGCTTGTCATCGCAAGGAATGGTATAGTGGTAGAAGTTGACGCCCATGAGTTATAGCTAACAAAAAATCCGCATTACAAAATGCGGATTTTTTGTGGTCACTTTCTAAAACAAACTATACTTTCCATGCCAAAGCAGCCGCTCCCAAAACAGCAGCTTGTGCATCATCTAATTTTGAGAACAGCATTTGTGCCTTGCCCTTGAATATTTTCATCACATGAGCATCGTATGCAGACTTGATGGGATTCATCAATAAATCGCCCGCCTTGGTCAAGCCACCGAAAAAGATATAAGCCTCAGGACTGGAAAAAGGAGTAAAGTTCGCACAGGTACGTCCCAACAACTCACCTGTAAACTGATAAATTTCACAAGCAATTTTATCACCATGACTGGCTGCAATGGAAACATCTTTTGAAGTTATATTTTCTAAAGGAATATTTCTCAATTCACTTTCATCATTACATTTGCTTAGAATTTCACGTGCAGTACGTGCCACACCTGTGGCAGAACAATATGCCTCCAGACAACCTTTATTTCCACAACCACATGGACGGGCATCTTCACTATAATCCACTGTCACATGCCCCAACTCGCCAGCAAAACCATCACTACCATACACCAAATCGCCATTCACGACAACGCCACTACCGACACCGGTTCCCAGAGTAATCATGATGAAATTTTTCATCCCTTTTGCTGCACCATAAGTCATTTCACCTATCGCTGCCGCATTGGCATCATTTGTCACAACAACATTTACGCCCAAAGCCTCACTAAACAAACGTGCTAACGGAACAATTCCCTTCCATTCCAAGTTAGGGGCATATTCAATATTACATGTATAAAAATTGCCATTCGGAGCACCAATACCCATACCATGTATTTTGTCTATACCGCCCACTTGCTCTATCAAGGGTGCTAAAGCTTTTGTACAACATTGTACATACTCCTCCACACTCTGATGTCCTTTGGTTTTCAAAGAAGTTGTTGCGACAATATTAGCATCCGCATCCACGATACCGAAGACTGAATTGGTACCACCCAAATCCAATCCGATTACATAAGGTTTTATCTCCATTTCCTGATTATTTTTTAAGGTTACTGAATATTGCAAATATAATCAAAACGGACGTAATCACGAAAAAAATGTAATGATTTTCAGGAAAAAGAAAAAAAGCACCTGGTTTTCTTTAAAATTTCATAAAAAATTCCCAATTTTGCATTAATTATGTGGTTTGAGTCTGTCAGTACATTAGATTTGATCATAAAGGGTCTTTTAATAGGCATCGTAGCATCGGCACCAATGGGGCCTGTTGGTGTTCTATGCATCCAACGTACCCTGAACAAAGGGCGTTGGTTTGGTTTTGTAACAGGTATTGGTGCTGCTTTCAGTGATATCATTTATGCTTTGATTACGGGATTTGGAATGAGTTTCGTGGTTGATTTCATTGAAGACAAAGACAATATGTTCTATCTTCAACTGATTGGCAGTATCATGCTTTTCCTCTTCGGTCTGTACACATTCCGCTCTAACCCGACAAAATCTATCCGCCCCACATCGCCTAAGAAAGGGACATTGGTTCACAATATGGTTACAGGATTTTTCGTAACTTTCTCCAATCCATTGATTATATTCTTATTCGTGGCGTTATTTGCCCGTTTTACATTCGTTATACCCGACCATCTATTCCAACAGTCCATCGGGTATCTGTCCATTGCATTGGGCGCCTTGTTATGGTGGTTTGTCCTTACGTATTTTATAGATAAGGTCAGAAGCAAATTTAACGTAAAAGGAATCTGGATATTAAATAGAATCATTGGAAGTGCAGTCATTATTGCTGCTATTATCGGTATCATTATTACTCTTACCGGTTTATCATTCTAAACAGAATCATGTATATAGCAAAACAACTCAAAGAGAAA
>JAGBUF010000047.1 GCA_017630975.1 Paraprevotella sp.
CCTTACCGGCTGGTCGTTACACCTTGAGTGTCCATGCCTACAATGCCCACACCGCAACATTATTGTATTCGCTTGTAGGATTCGTAGCCGAAGATGGTAGAACTTATATTTCCGATCGTACAACATTTGCGTCAAAAACATGGGAAACTGATGTGGTCACCTTTACGCTTTTTTCTGATACAGAAGGACGCTTGCAGATTGGTGGACGCTCAAACACAGAGAACAAAGGTTCCGGCGACCATGCCAAAGTGTTTTTCGACAATATCAAATTAGAGTACGCTCCACTCAGTGATGAAGATACAGAAATGACTCAAGCTTACTGGGAAAATCCTAATTTTTTCCAGGAAAATAAGCTCGAAGCTCATGCCACGTTCATACCCTATTCTAGCACAACTGACCTTAAAACAGACGCACGTTATCTACAACCTTGGCTTACACCAGAACACGCAGACTTCATTTCACTCAACGGCACATGGAAGTTTTTCTTCGTTACTGACCCCGCTCAACGCCCGGGAAAAACTGAATTTTTCGGTAATAATGCAGATGTTAGTTCGTGGAATGACATTGATGTGCCATCATGTTGGGAAATGAAAGGTTACGATAAACCCGTATATGCCAATGTGAATTATCCATTCTACGACAATCCACCTTTCATACAACTTCGCACTGAGTTCATCGGTCAATTGGCTGCCAATCCGGTTGGTTCCTACCGCCGTACGTTCACTTTGCCCGAAGGATGGGAGCAAAAACGCACTGTATTACACTTCGACGGTATTTATGGAGCAGCATACGTTTGGGTAAATGGACAATATGTTGGTTACTCACAAGGAGCAAACACGGATACAGAGTTTGATATTAGCCGCTTTGTTCGTAAGGGTGAAAATAATGTCAGTGTACAAGTGATACGTTATCACGATGGTTCCTACCTTGAAGGACAGGATGCATGGCACATGACAGGCATACATCGCGATGTCTATCTTTATGCCACACCACATACTTATGTTGCCGACCACGTATTGACTGCTACACTTCAAGCTGCAGACCAATACAAGAGTGGTAACCTCAATGTACAATTGGATGTCTGCAACGATATGGACACTGGTACCGATAAGACTTATGAGGTGGAATTACATGATGAAGATGGCAGTATCGTTGCCACAACTCATCAAACAGTCAGCCTGACTGCTAAATCTACCAAAAGTCTCAATCTCAACCTGAGCGGTTTGTCAGATTTGCGTCTTTGGTCGGCTGAAGACCCACAACTCTATAATGTCATCATCCGTCAGAAAAACAGCAATGAACAAGAGGAAATGGTCTTCTCAACTCGCTATGGTTTCCGGCAAATTGAACAACGTGGAGCATTGGTTTATATCAACGGACAACGCGTCTATTTTAAGGGTGTTAACACACAGGACACACACCCTGTAACAGGTCGAACAATGACTGTCGCCACAATGTTAGAGGACATAAAACTGATGAAGCAGTCCAATATGAACACCGTACGCACCAGTCACTACCCCCGTCAACCCAAAATGATGGCAATGTTTGATTATTACGGTATTTATGTCATGGACGAAGCAGACATAGAGAGTCATAAGAATTGGAATGACAATTGGCCCAACGGTACATTGGCGAGCGATGCGTCATACACCAACCAATACATTGACCGCAATGTCCGTATGGTTAAACGCGACCGTAATAATCCCAGTGTTATTTTTTGGTCGCTCGGTAATGAAGGAGGTATTGGCAGTAATTTCAAAGCAGCCCGCGATGCTATCAAAGCGCTCGATTCACGCCTCATTCATTATGAAGGACATGCTTCAAATAAAAGTTTTAATGATGTTACCGACATCCACTCCAGTATGTATCCTTCACTCAGCTTTGTAGAAACTCAAGTAAACGGTACAGTCCCCTACTTCATCTGTGAATATGTACATAGTAAAGGAGCCGGACTAGGCAATATGAAAGAATATTGGGATATTATTGATGGTTCTCCGGCAGGTATAGGAGCTTGTATTTGGGATTGGGTAGACCAGGCAATATTTGACCCCGCTGACCTCGAAGGAGTAGATCCTGATGACAAATCCACTTGGCCGAAGCAAAATGGATATTATAAATTTAAGGCCGGATATGATTTTCCCGGTCCCGACCAAGTTGACATGGGCGGAAGTCTGAACGACGGCATCATTACTGCTGCGCGCGAATGGTCATCCGAACTCAATGTAGCCAAACACATCCATCAATATATCAATTTTTCTGATTTTGACTCGGCAACACGCCTTCTTAATGTTGAAAATCGTTACCAATTCATTTCTCTCGACCGTTTCAGTCTTCATTATACAGTGCTTCGCGATGGTGTTGTGGTTGAAGAAGGCAATGTCACACTACCTTCAATAAAACCATGTGAAACAAATAAAGTTGAATTACCTCTAACAAGTCTGACATCCATGACTGACGATGCTGAATGGTTACTCAATGTTGAAGCACGTTTGTTGAAAGCTACACCTTGGACAGAAAGTGGATACACTATGGCATGGGAACAATTCACACTGAATTCACGCTCTCTTACACTACCCGATGTTACTACTACACCTTCTGCCCCCCTTAGTATGACAGAAACAGATGACAGTTACACCATTACAGGACAAAACATAAGTATGTCAGTAGCTAAAAACGGATGGGTAAATTACATAAAACTTCATGGACGCGACCTTATTACCTCTGATGGCGCCCCTATGTACAGCAACTTCCGCTTTATTTCTCACGATCGCAATGCAGACGCAGATAGCGGACTTGGTACAACGACCGTTACATGCACTTTAAGTAACGACGGCCAGACGGCTACCATCACACTTGCTGCACCCGGTACAAAGTGCGGTACTACACTCACTTATACCCTTTATGCTGCCGGTGTCATTGACTTAAATGCAGTGTTCACTCCTCAAAAAACCGGTCTGCGACGCATTGGTCTGAAAATGAAGATGCCTGCAGGTCGAGAACAAGTAGAATATTATGCTCAAGGACCATGGGAGTCATTTGTTGACCGCCAAAGCGGTAATATTCTTGGTCGTTACTCAACAACCATTGACGCTATGTTTGAACCATATAGCCATCCGCAGACATGTGGCGTACGTCGCTCATTACGTCAGATGAAGTTATGGAACGACGTTAATGTTGCCACCGAAGGAACACTCATCATCACAGCATTAGGACAAGTGGATTTCTCCCTCATGCATTACAACGAAGAAAACTTCATAACTGGACATCTTCATCCATGGGAACTCAATCGAGAAAGTGCTATATATGCACGTTTTGATGCGTTCCAACGTGGCATTGGCGACAGTACCTTTGGAGTAGGTCCTTTATCACAATATCAGTGTCCATCTAGTGGCACTCTCTCCTTTACTTTACGTTTTCAACTTGAAGGAGTAAGCAACAATGATTCCGAACGCAGTGTATTAGGGCAGGTTTTGGCAGAAGCTCACGATATAGTGATTCCGAATGAAAATATCGGTACAGGCGATTTTCAGCTTGACCCCACACCCATTACAGCCTTTCAACAAGCTATGACAGATGCACAGACTGTGTACGACAATCCTACCGCTACAAATGCAACCATTGAAACACAAACCGCTTCCCTTCATCAAGCCATCATTGATTACAAAGCTGTAAAGGACCAACTCAACGCACCTACTTCCCCTTGCTACACCATTAGGTTTCATTATACCGGTCATGCCAACGATGGTTGGACCGTTACCATGCACAAAGGAACCAATCCTTCACAGGGTAACTACGGTGCCAAATATTACACGTCCGAACCCAATCCAAACTACACCCAAGCATTTCGCATAACTCCTCTAGACGGTACTAATCGTTATGCTCTCTCCTTTGTCACCGATACCGGTCAGACACGATGGCTTTGTAATGGACTTGTTTGGGAATCGGGAACAGCCTCGTATTTACCACGACGCATACGTACATCCGAAAATGAAAACAAGGCATTGCCTTTTCAAATTCAATATGTCCGGAACGGTACCGATGGTATTCCTCTCTTTTACCTCATCAACACATCGGTGGGCGAAGGTGTAGGACAAAACAATAATGATGATATGTACACTACCAATCCGGCTCTTTTTTCCTTTCAACCAGCTCAGAAAGCTCACGTCAGCATCAACTTGTCTGCAAACGAATATACTACGTGTATCTTTCCCTTTGTACCCGAACGTCAGGAAGGTATAACCTATTATTCCATTACTGCAGCCGACCTCGAAAAACAAACACTGACA
>JAGBUF010000382.1 GCA_017630975.1 Paraprevotella sp.
AACGGAAAGAAAGCTGTGAACGGTAGAAGTGTGCGAGTTGCCATATTCTTGGATGGTGCAGCAGTTATCCCTTCTTCCTCCATTGATAAACCATTTGTGGGATATACAGATTTGAATCTCAGTGGCAATGAAGTAGCCATAAGAGTAGGGAGCACTACACAAATGGGGGCGAAAAGTAATACTTTAAGGAGTTTCTTGTTGAAACGTGGTCACATGGTGACATTGGCAACAGGTGAGTTTGGAAAAGGGTATAGTCGTGTGTATGTGGCAGACCATCAGGATGTCGTGGTGAATCTCTTGCCCGAGGCGCTTGATAGACGTATTTCATCTATCTACGTAAAGAAATGGCAGTATACCTCCAAGAAAGGATGGTGCAGTACAAAGGGGAACGAATCCATCTATGACGACTGCAACAAAATGAAGGCCTCTTGGTTCTATACATGGAGTGCAGACCGTTCTACCACCATGGATTATGAGTATATTCCCATTTGGCAACATCTTTATTGGCCGTCTCTTTCTCAGATTGGAGGGCATACTGAGTCTACAGCTGTCTTGGGTTTCAATGAACCTGAACATGCGGAGCAACATACCAGTTCACAATGTTCATGTGGTGGAGTGATTGACGAATGGAAAGCTTGTACCAAAACTCCCGATTTGTTGCCATATGGTATGCGTATCGGTTCACCTGCACCGACAGATGCCGGTTGGTTGTATAATTATATCGGTCATTGTGATGATATGTCCTATCGTTGTGACTTTGTCGTGATGCATTGCTATTGGGGAACCAATGAAGCGAATGGGGCGCAGGCATGGTATAACCGTTTAAAGGAAATCTATGATAGAACCAAACGCCCTATTTGGATTACAGAATGGGGTTACGGGGCATCATGGACCACTGAAAGTTGGCCGGATGGCTATGGCGATAAATTGGAGAAGAATCGTGCCGGAATCATGGAGATTGTGAACATGCTTGAGAGTTGTCCTTTCGTGGAGCGTTATTCTTTCTATAATTGGGATAGTTATTATCGTGCATGTATCAATACCGATGATGGTTGGGTGACTCCTGCAGGTGAGGTATATCGTGATACTAAGTCTACTTTTGCCTACAATGCAGACGTGCAATTCGTTCCCGTTTGGTGGAAACCTTCAGTCAAGAAACCGGAAATCAGTGCTAAGGTCGATATGGCTCAGGGCAAGTTTATCGTGAATGTGGTCAATGGCAATGGTGATGCCACAGCTGAACTGCAGATATTGCATAGGAATGGAGGTGGTGAGTGGTTGCCACTGCAAGTTGTGACCGAAAGAAGTGGTTTTGAGTCAACCACCTTTGAGTATGCCTATGCGTTAGAAGATATTGATTACGAGAACGAACGTTTCAAAGTGGTGGCTACCACTATTTATGGTGGTACTGCCGAGAGTGATGTGTTCTCTTTTGATTATTTGAAGAATCCGAATATTGAGGTGAGCAGTAAAAGTGATGTGCCCGGTTGGACTTGTGTGCGCAGTGCCGAGAATGGTTATACTGTAGGAACGGGGGATACCTACCTGGAAGTCTGGGCTGCAAATCCGGCAGGTGAATATTTTGACTATTATCAGACAGTGGAGGATATTCCGAATGGTGTATATGAGCTTTCAGCAGTCTGCTTCAACTCGTCTAATGGAGTAACTGAGAGTTATGTAAATGGTAACGTAGGACTTTATGCTATAGCTGAAGGCGTGGAGTATTTCTCAGCGGTCACAGAAGATTCCGAAATCAATTATGAACAACGTACTGTTATTCCTCAAATCCTGGTGCGTGGAGGAAAGTTACAGGTCGGAATAAAAAATATAGGTCCGATGACAGCGCGTTGGGCCGGTGCGGATGATTTCAGTTTACGCTATTTAGGAACGGAACAAGAGATATTGGGGCAAGACGATACCTTCCTTACACGTATTGAAGAAGCAGAGCAACGACGTCGATCCGATTTGATGATAAGTACTGATGGCACACTTCTAGATGCGTCAGAGTTGTTCATCAACCCAAGGTGTCAACGTGGTGAATCGTATGGATGGACGGTTGAGAATTTGGGGGTGACCAAAGGGGAGTCGTATAATGGTGATAATCAGAACCAATATTGGGATCAGTGGAAAGCTTCCAATCTGTCCTCTTCCATGTCGCAGACGTTGACAAAATTGCCGATCGGTCATTATACATTGAGTGTGATGTTAAGAAGTTCAACTAATGTAGATGTAGAATTGAAGGTGACACAGAAAGGAACTCGTGGTACAACGGCAGAAACCGTCCATTTTACAGGTACAGGAAATACATCTGCCGCAGGAAGCGAATATAAAAACGGATGGCAGAAGGTCGTATTCCCCGCGATAGATGTTTTATGGGGCGATAGTCTGACCGTAGACATCAAAGCCAAAGGTAACAATTCTGGTGCATGGTGGAGCGTAGATGAATGGTCATTGCTTTATGAAAATCAAGGAGGTCAATCAATCAAAGAGAAAATGGTGTTCAATGATTTGCGTATTGTAAATCATGGTGGTGGCTGTGTCTGTTTGGTGACGGATAAGTCAATGGTCGTTCCTGTGTACACCATCGATAGTCGTTTGTTCCGAAAATTTGAATTGCAACAAGGTGAGAACAGATTTTGGTTACCACAAGGAATGTATATTATAGCGGGTAGGAAAATCATGGTACGATGAGATAAGTATTGGATTATTTATATTAAAACTGATATAAATCAGAAAAAAGTGGAGGTTTGTCATCTTTTTTCTGATTTATTTTCTTTTTATTCTCCGAATCTTTTTTCTTTGTATGTAGTTGACTTTATTTAAATC
>JAGBUF010000048.1 GCA_017630975.1 Paraprevotella sp.
CCAATAACGACTGCGACTGAGATTCCAATCGTTCAGATTCTCCAACCATTTACCAAAACGACCTGTACCGGTAGAAGCCGGTTTCCAGTTAATCGTTTTATTCAGCTCTATCATACGTTCTTTTGCTGCTGTACTGCGAATGAACCAACTATCCAACGGATAATAAAGCACCGGTTTATCTGTACGCCAGCAATGGGGATAATTATGTACATGTTTCTCAATCTTGAATGCTTTGTTGGCTTGTTTCATCGCCATGCAAATTTCAACATCAAGAGTTTCATCTTTTTCCGATTTAGTTGAATCGTAAGCATTCTTCACGAACTTACCTTCCCATTGTTTGTACTCCTCAACATTGACTTGATTTTTCACAAACTCCGGATCCAGCTCTTCCAATAAATAGAACTTACCAGTCAAATCTACCATCGGGCGCAGTTCGCCTTTTTGGTTGATCAAATGCAAAGGGGGAACACCGGCAGCTTTTGCTACTTGGGCATCATCAGCACCGAAAGTAGGAGCAATATGGACAATTCCGGTACCATCTTCGGTAGTAACATAATCACCGGGAATCACACGGAATGCTCCTTCACCCGGATTTACCCATGGTAAAAGTTGCTCATAACCCATACCCACTAAATCAGTACCTAAATACTCTCCTACAACTTGATAAGGTATAATTTTGTCACCGGGTTGATAGTCATTCAAAGACAACTCGGCACCTGCCGGATTCAAGTAAGCAGACATACGTGATTTTGCCATTACCACTGAGACAGGTTCACCGGTATACATGTTATAAGTACGTACGCACACATACTCAATTTTAGGACCGACACACAATGCTGTATTGGAAGGTAAGGTCCACGGAGTAGTGGTCCATGCCAAGAAATAGGGCGTACCCCACTCTGCCATTTCCGGTTTGGGCTGTGTAATCTTAAATTGCGCAGTTACTGTTGTATCCTTCACATCTCTGTAACAACCCGGTTGATTCAACTCATGAGAGCTGAGTCCTGTTCCGGCTGCCGGAGAATAAGGTTGGATGGTATAACCTTTATACAGAAGATTTTTGTTATACAACTGTTTCAACAGCCACCATAATGTTTCAATAAATTTATTGTCATAGGTGATGTATGGATGTTCCATATCCACCCAATATCCCATTTTATGACTCAAGTCTGCCCACTCTTCTGTGAACATCATCACATTGGTACGACACTTACGATTGTACTCTTCGATTGAGATGGTCTTACCTATATCTTCTTTAGTGATACCCAATTCTTTCTCTACGCCCAACTCAACCGGCAAACCATGAGTATCCCAGCCTGCCTTACGATTGACAAGGTAACCCTTCATGGTCTTGAAACGGCAGAATGTATCCTTGATAGAACGTGCCAAAACATGGTGAATTCCCGGATGTCCATTGGCAGATGGAGGACCTTCAAAGAATATGAATGACGGACAGCCCTCACGTTCTGTCAAACTTTTATGGAAGACGTCTGCTTCGTCCCACATTTTCAATACCTCTTTATTTACATTTGAGAGGTTCAATTGTGTACGTTCTGCGAATTTTTTAGCCATATATAATCTATTTCGAATGCTTATTATTAAAGATTCGCAAAATTACTATTTCTTTTTCAGAATAAGAAGAAAAAAC
>JAGBUF010000383.1 GCA_017630975.1 Paraprevotella sp.
AGATGATACATGAGAATGTGATGGTGAATGCCATTACGGGCAGCACTGGTGCCGGTGTGAAGCCGGGAGCAACGAGCCATTTCAGTTGGCGGAACAATAATATGAGCATCTATAAGCCTTTTGCTCATCAACATGTGCCGGAAATCAAGCAGAGTCTGCGTCAGTTGCAATGCAGTTTTAATAGCGATATCGACTTTATTCCGTATCGTGGTGATTTCGCTCGCGGTATCTTTGCCACTATAGTACTTCACAGCAAAGTGAGCGAGGAGAATATCATACGTATGTTCACAGAGTTCTATGCTGATGCTCCTTTTGTGCACGTTACAGAGAAAAATTTGGATTTGAAACAGGTAGTAAATACCAATAAATGTTTGATTCACATTGAGAAGCACGAGGATAAACTGCTCATTATCTCATGTGTGGACAATTTGTTGAAAGGAGCAAGCGGACAGGCGGTGCAGAATATGAACCTGCTGTTTGGCTTGGACGAGACTTCGGGATTGAGATTGAAGCCAAGTGCTTTTTAAGTAGCATATAAGAACAACACGAATGAAACTATTTGATGTATATCCGTTGTTCCCAGTGAACATTGTGAAAGGAAAAGGATGCCGAGTGTGGGATGAAAACGGACAGGAATATTTAGATCTTTATGGAGGGCATGCAGTAATCAGTATCGGTCATGCTCATCCGAATTATGTAAAACGTATCAGCGAACAGGTAGCACAATTGGGGTTCTACAGCAATTCTGTTGTCAATCGTTTGCAAGAACAATTGGCTGAACGGTTGGGTAAGGTCTGTGGTTATGAGAATTATCAGTTCTTCTTGATCAACAGCGGAGCTGAGGCTAACGAGAATGCCTTGAAATTAGCATCGTTTCATAATGGTCGTACACGAATCTTGTCTGCCGAAAAGGCATTCCATGGTCGTACGTCCTTGGCTGTAGAAGCAACCAACAATCCGAAAATCATTGCTCCCATCAATGCAAATGGTCATGTGACCTATCTGCCGTTGAACGATATAGAGGCTTGGCAGAAAGAAATCAAGAAAGGTGACGTTTGCGCAGTGATTATTGAGTGCATACAAGGTGTTGGTGGTATTCGTATGGTGACGTCTGAGTTCATGAAAGCGCTACGTGAGGCTTGTGACGAGACGGATACAGTATTGATTTGTGATGAAATTCAATGTGGTTATGGTCGAAGCGGAAAGTTTTTCGCTCATCAGCACCTTGGGGTTCAACCGGATATGATTACTGTTGCCAAAGGTATAGGAAACGGATTTCCGATGGGGGGTGTACTGATATCTCCTAAATATGCTCCCGTTTACGGACAGTTGGGAACGACATTCGGTGGCAATCATCTGGCATGTGCCGCAGCATTGGCTGTACTTGATGTAATAGAGGAAGAAGGATTAGTGGCGAACGCTGCTAAGGTAGGTGAATATCTGAAGAACGAAATTATAGGTATGAATCTGCCACATGTGACAGATGTCCGTGGCAAGGGGTTGATGATAGGCGTGGATTTGGATATTCCTTATAAAGAGCCCCGTACGAAACTTTTGTTTGAACAGCACTGCTTTACCGGTTGTAGCGGTACCAATGTGTTGCGTTTGTTGCCACCGTTGTGCTTGAGCATGGATGAGGCAAGTGAGTTCTTGGAGAGATTGCAGAAGGTCATGAAAATATAACTGAAGGTATGAAGATAGCCATCATAGGAGCTGGGAATATGGGCGGAGCTGTTGCTCGTGCCTTGGCGAAAGGGAAAAAAGTGAATAGGTCGGACATCACAGTGTCCAAT
>JAGBUF010000008.1 GCA_017630975.1 Paraprevotella sp.
GCATCCCTGACTGCCAACATCGCCGCATTTTCCATCAATGCCATCATCATCGGTGTACTCAGCACTTCCAAATCGCCACTACCGACACAGATAGCCAAGTGCGACGGTTCAACCCTCATTGTGCTGGTGTATGACAACCCTTCTGTCAGCATATCATATTAATTGGCTGCTGTAAACTCATCCAAAAAGCGAGTGTCGTTCTCTGAGAACATACGCAAGTCCTTCACTTGATATTTCAAGTTCGTGATTCGCTCCACTCCCATACCAAACGCGTATCCCGTATATATGGTACTGTCTATTCCATTGGCTTCTAACACAGCAGGATCCACCATACCACAACCTAAGATTTCCACCCATCCTGTATGCTTACAGAAAGAACAGCCCTTACCACCACAGATATTACAACTGATATCCATCTCTGCAGATGGTTCAGTAAATGGAAAATATGAAGGACGAAGACGAATCTGAGTATCCTTTCCGAACATTTCCTGTGCAAATAGCAACAATACCTGTTTCAAATCTGTAAACGATACGTTCTTATCGATATACAAACCTTCTACTTGGTGGAAGAAACAGTGAGCACTAGCTGAAATCGCCTCGTTACGGTATACGCGCCCCGGACAAATGACACGGATAGGCGGTTGCTGCTTTTCCATAACACGGGCTTGAACCGATGAAGTATGTGAGCGCAACACAATGTCAGGACGAGCCTCTACAAAGAAGGTGTCCTGCATATCACGTGCCGGATGGTCATCGGCAAAATTCATGGAAGAATACACGTGCCAATCGTCTTCAATCTCAGGACCCTCTGCCAAAGTAAATCCAAGACGAGAAAAAATATCCACGATTTCATTCTTTACAATGGTCAACGGATGACGAGTTCCTAATGATATGGGATATGCAGTACGTGTCAAATCCAAATCATCGTTACCCCCCTCTTGCGTATCTACCATTTCTTTCAAAGCCGCAATTTTCTCTTGCGCTTTAGTCTTCAATTCATTCAGTTTCATACCCACTTCTTTCTTCATCTCTGCAGGCACGTTTCTGAAATCTGCCATCAAATCGTTAATGGCTCCTTTCTTGCTCAAATATTTAATGCGCAATGCTTCTACCTCTTCTGCATTTGCAGCCTGAAGTTGTTCCACCTCAGCCAAAAGTTCCTGGATTTTAGCTATCATATTATTTGCTGTTATAGTTCGTAACAAAAAACCTTGCAAAGGTAATCATTTATCCCTAAAAACTTGTCTCTTTTGAAAATAAAAGTGTACTTTTGTAAGGGTTTAAGCGAGATTTATTCACTGTGGGTATGAGAAAAAGTTTTCTTTGCGCTCTGTTATTTTCATTCTTGATTGCATCATGTCATCAAAGCAAGAAAGAATCTGTTAAAGTTTACCATTCCCATTACATATCCGATTCATTGAACAGGGTTTCCGACTCCATTCTACTTGCTACTGCAGTCTACCCCATTGAAGATAAATTGCATTTGAGAGCGGACGAATTTTTCGATGATTTTATCTTTGATTTTTCACGTTTAAAAAAGGTACAACTCGAAAGAACAGTCTTCCCACTGCTCTCCATACACAATAACGACACTACTTGGATGAGCCAAGAGCAATGGAAGAACAATGTGCTGTTCCTGAATCAGGATTTTTATACGGTCTTCTTTGAGAATGAAGAGCAAATGGAATATGAAAAACGCTCAGACTTGGAACATGTGGATGTTGAGTGTATCATATTGGACAGTATGCTACTACATACCTACCATTTTGAACGCATGGAGAAAGCATGGCGACTGATTCAAGAGGACAAACAATCACTGAAGGATGTAAATCTACAGGATTTCTTCTCCTTCTATAACAGATTTGTCACCGACGATGCTTTCCAAAAGAAAAGCATATCCTTCCCCTTACATTATGCCACCACAGATTCGGACGAGGAAAGTGGGTACATCGATGGAACATTGGACTACGAGCAATGGCAAATATTCAAACCGCAACTCCCCACCGGCATGATTACTAACATCCGTTACGGACAAAGCTACGGAAAAAACAAAAAAATGATTATGATAAAAAGGGGGATTGCCAATGGACTAATGGAAGTGCTGACCTTCAAGAAAGCCAATGGTAAATGGAAATTGATTAAGTTTGAAAACTAAGGATAACCATGACTATACAACAGAATTATTCTCTCCTACCTCATAACACGTTTGGCATAGAAGCTACTGCACGGTATTTCATCACATACGATAGTGTTGCAGACTTGCAAGATACCATACAGCTTATCCATTCGGAATACCCCTCAATGCCGATACTGCATATCGGAGGTGGCAGCAATTTATTGTTTTTGTCCGATTATGATGGTATTATATTACACTCCGGTATCAAAGGCATAGACGTAACCATCCAAGGGGACCATGCTTATGTCCGCGTTGGTGCAGCCGTCGTTTGGGACGAACTCGTTGAATTCTGCGTGAACAATGGTTATTATGGATTGGAAAACCTTTCACTCATCCCCGGGGAAGTGGGAGCATCTGCGGTACAGAACATCGGTGCTTACGGTGCAGAGGCAAAGGATGTGATAGAAAGTGTTGAAACCGTCTGTCTACAGGATGGAGCACCCCGCATCTTTACAAATGGAGAATGTGAGTATGCTTACCGTAGTAGCATTTTCAAACACGATTTAAAAGGACTTTATGCCATCACACATGTTTGCTTTAAACTTCCTTTACAATTCACCCCTCAATTGGATTACGGAGGCATCAGGAACGCACTATGCAATGATGGAATCACTCCTGAAAAGGTACAAGCAAAAGAACTTCGTAACACCATCATCAACATACGAAACACAAAACTCCCCGACCCACGTATACAAGGCAATGCCGGCAGTTTTTTCATGAATCCCGTTGTTCATAGAAACGTGTTTGAAAAAATTCTTAAAGACTACCCGAATATGCCTTTTTATGAGATAGACAAAGAGCAGGTGAAAATACCTGCAGGATGGCTCATTGAACAATGCGGATGGAAAGGAAAATCATTGGGCAACGCTGCTGTGCATGATCAACAGGCCTTAGTATTGGTCAACAAAGGTGGCGCAAAAGGGAAAGATATCCTACGCCTGTGCGAAACCGTACGCTCTGACGTGAAACAACAATTCGACATTGACATACATCCGGAAGTGAATTTTATCGGAGGAGAAGCATGAAAATCACCTTTTTAGGCACAGGAACAAGTACCGGTGTTCCATTCATTGGCTGTACATGCGATGTTTGCACCAGCTCTGATCCGCACGATAAACGTTTGCGGTCCTCTTTGTTGCTGGAAACAACAACTACCCGAATCATCATTGACTGCGGACCGGATTTTCGCCAACAGATGTTGCCGCGCAAGCATAGGAGCATTGA
>JAGBUF010000049.1 GCA_017630975.1 Paraprevotella sp.
CCTATGAAGAAACTATTTTTCTTGATGGGCGCAATTATCGTCTTCACAATGACGTCTTGCCACCATCCACATTCAACTCATAATCATGAGCATGAACATCAAACAAGCCACACCCATAAAAATAAGCATGGGCATGAGCAGAAAGGTCAACAAACGACAACAAGCGATGAAATCGTCATTCCTGAACAGAAAGCACAAGAAATAGGCATTGTGACGAAGGTCGTCACACCTGCCCCATTCAGACAAGTGATAAGAACAGGAGGACACATTCTTGCCGCCCAAAGCGAAGAAGTGGCAATCGTTGCCAACAGTTCCGGTATCGTAAATTTTAGTCGTACCGTCAGTGCAGGAACACAAGTAAATGCAGGCAGCACCATCATGACACTCTCTGCATCAAAGTTACAAAACGGCGACCCAATAGAACACGCACGTATCATTTACGAAAAGGCTAAGTCTGAATACGAACGCGCCTTACCACTTGCCGAAAAGCAGATTGTTACCAAGAATGAACTTGAAACATTAAAAGCCAATTATGAATCGGCCAAATTGAATTATGGCGCTTTGTCATCCGGACATCGTGGACAAGGTGCGGCCATCAAAACTCCTATCAGCGGATTCGTAAAGAATATTCAAGTAAAAGAGGGAGACTACGTCAGTTTGGGACAAACACTGATGACTGTTTCCAAGAACCGACGTTTACAATTACAAGCCAACGTATCAGAACGGTATTACAACTCTTTATCTTCTATTACCGACGCCAACTTTAAAACACCATACGATGAGACCATCCACAGTATAAAAGGAATGAATGGTCACCTTTTGTCCTATGCCAAAAGTGCAGGCAACAACTCATATCATATTCCTGTGACATTCGAGTTTGACAATAATGGTTATATCGTACCCGGCTCTTTTGTCGAGGTTTTCTTATTAGGCAAACAGCGTGACAATGTAATCTCATTACCAACATCTGCCTTTACGGAAGAACAAGGGACCTTTTTTGTTTACCTTAAACTTGATGACGAATGTTACCATAAACAAGAAGTTAAAGTTGGAACTACAGATGGGCAACAAACGGAGATTTTAAGCGGCTTGAGAGCAGGTGATTGTGTGGTTATAAAAGGGGCTTATCACGTAAAATTGGCTTCCATCACACATTCCATTCCCGGACATTCACACGCTCATTAAAAATACGGAGGAAAAATTATGCTTAACAAAATCATACGTTTTGCACTACAAAACAGACTGATGGTACTTGTTGCATCTGTCCTGCTCATGATTGGAGGAATATATACTGCCTATCATACTGAGGTGGATGTATTCCCCGACCTGAACGCTCCCACTGTTGTAGTAATGACAGAAGCCGGAGGCATGGCAACCGAAGAGGTGGAGCAACTCGTGACTTTTCCCATTGAATCTGTTGTCAATGGTGCGACTCATGTGCGCCGAGTACGATCCTCTTCCACAATGGGATTTTCTATCATTTGGGTAGAGTTTGATTGGGATACCGACATATACCTTGCCCGACAAATTGTATCGGAGAAACTTGCAACTGTCATAGACAAATTGCCTCAGAACATAGGTCAACCCACCCTTGGTCCGCAATCCTCAATTCTTGGCGAACTGCTCATCGTAGGTTTGACTGCCGATAGTACTTCCATGCTTGATTTAAGGACAATGGCAGAATGGGTGATTAGGCCACGCTTATTATCAACCGGTGGTGTGGCACAAGTGTCAGTTCTTGGAGGTGACATCAAAGAGTATCAAATACTACTTCACCCGGAACGCATGATGCATTACGGTGTAACCTTGAGCGAGGTCATGGAAACTACTCGCGAAATGAATACTAACACACAAGGTGGCGTCATTTATGAATATGGCAATGAATATATTGTACGGGGAATTGTTTCAACCCAAAACGTCAATGAATTGACTCGTTCAGTTATAAAGAAAATAGGGGACACCCCCATTACACTGGAAGATATTGCTGAGGTAAGGATTGGAGCAAGTCAACCCAAATTAGGATTGGCATCGGAAAAAGGAAAACCCGCAGTGTTGCTTACCGTAACCAAACAACCAAACACAGGAACTTTGGAACTAACAGAGAAATTGGAAGATGCCATCAACGACCTAAAAAAGAATCTTCCTACCGACATCAAGGTTTCTACTGATATTTTTCGTCAAGCGCATTTTATAGAAAGTTCTATAAACAATGTCAAGGACTCCTTATTTGAAGGAGCCATCTTCGTTATTGTCATCTTATTTCTCTTTTTGGGGAATGCTCGAACTACTATCATCTCATTAGTTACTCTCCCCCTTTCGCTAATGGTTACTATTATTGTCCTACATTATATGGGGTTAAGCATCAACACCATGAGCCTTGGAGGTATGGCCATAGCGATTGGTTCGTTAGTGGACGATGCTATTGTTGATGTAGAAAACGTATGGAAGCACTTAAGGTTAAACAGCCTGCTACCAAAAGAAAAAAGACTTACCATCAGAGAATGCGTATATAAAGCGTCGCAAGAGGTGCGCATGCCTATTCTGAACTCAACACTGATTATCGTTGCTAGCTTCGTCCCCCTCTTTTTCCTAAGCGACATGGAAGGAAGAATGTTGATTCCTTTGGGCATCGCTTTCATTATCTCCCTATTTGCCTCAACACTTGTAGCTCTGACTTTGACTCCGGTCCTTTGTAGTTATCTTCTAGGTGGCAAAGCAAAAGATGGCAGCCTTCCACAAGAAACCGCTATTTCCAAATACCTCAAAAAGTATTATAAGATTTCATTAGAGTGGGCTCTTGAACACAAACGAATGGTCATAGGTAGTACCGTCATTATGTTCATTATAGCCTTAGGCTGTTTCTTTACACTAGGACGTAGTTTCTTACCACCTTTTAACGAAGGTTCGTTTACCATCAACATCAGTTCACTTCCGGGCATTTCATTAGAAGAATCTGACAGGATTGGGAAAAGAGCAGAAACCATCCTACTCAGTATTCCTGAAATTCAAACCGTAGCTCGTAAAACAGGGCGAGCAGAATTGGACGAACACTCACGTGGCGTCAATTGTTCCGAGATTGAAGCTCCTTTTTCACTACAAGAACGTAGCCACGCAGAACTACTATCCGATGTGCGAGAAAAATTGTCTGTCATCAACGGCGCCAATATAGAAATCGGGCAACCCATCAGTCATCGTATAGATGCCATGCTTAGCGGTACACGGGCAAGCATTGCCATTAAAATATTTGGTGACGACCTGAATAAAATGTTCACCATCGGTAATGAGATAAAAGAACAAATACAGATGGTCAACGGCATTGCTGACTTGAACGTAGAACAGCAAATAGAACGTCCCGAACTGAAAATTGAACCTAAACGTGAAATGTTAGCAATGTATGGCATTCCATTGTCACGCTTCAACGAATTCATCACGGTGAACTTGGGCGGCAAGATCGTTTCCCAAGTATATGAAAAAGGTCGCACATTCAATCTGGTGGTGCGTTCAACTGAATACAATCGTGGATGTATTGAAAATATCGGCAACCTACTGATTGATGATGCGGAAGGGAATAAAGTACCTCTCTCATATGTCGCCAACATACGTTCTTCGATGGGACCTAACACAATCAACCGAGAAAACGTGAAACGAAAAGTCGTTGTATCAGCAAATACCGAAGGGCGGGATGTTTATAGCATAGTGAATGACATTCGTGCATTAATTGACAAAAATATCCAACTTCCTGAAGGGTATCACATAGAATACGGTGGACAATTTGAGAGTGCGCAGACCGCCAATCAGACATTACTCCTAACATCTTTTATCAGTATCATCGTAATATTCTTATTGCTTTATTTCCAATTCAAAAACGTAACACAGAGCGGAGTGATATTATTGAACCTGCCATTGGCACTCATTGGCGGTGTCTTTGCCATATTACTAACTACAGGAGAAATCAGTATTCCCGCAGTCATCGGATTTATCTCTCTATTTGGAATCGCTACCCGAAATGGTATGTTGCTCATCAGTCATTACAATCTATTAAAGAATGAACACCAACCTTTGCACGATTGTATCGTAAAGGGCTCGCTAGATCGACTCAACCCGATTCTAATGACTGCTTTAACATCGGCACTTGCACTTATACCACTCGCTTTGCGGGGTGATTTACCAGGGAATGAAATACAAAGTCCTATGGCCCAAGTCATATTGGGCGGGCTTCTGACCTCTACCTTACTTAACGCTTATGTCATCCCTATTGTTTACGAATGGTTGAACACCTCATTGAATAATAAATTAAGTAAAACATTATGAAACGAATCCATTTAATCATCATATTCGTCATTTGCATTTCTGTAAAACCTATGATAGGACAAAGTGTACATGTCGTGTTAAAGCAGATTGAGCAGAACAATAAGACCCTGCAAGTAGCAGCG
>JAGBUF010000050.1 GCA_017630975.1 Paraprevotella sp.
AAATTTAGAAGAAAAATGATATTTTTTTCTATTGGCTGGATTTCCAGCTTCGCTGAAAATGACAGAAAAGAGTTATCTTTCAGAGCCATTGGCGAAGAATTGCAAGGACTATGAATAAACGCAAATACTATGCGATGGACATAGTGGTAAGGGCTTACAACGAGGGTATAGCGTTCCGCTATCATTTTCCCGAAGTTGCCAATAACTTGTTCTTACACATCAAAGATGAAATTGCATCGTTCAGAATGCCCGATGGCACAATGGCATGGTACGAAGAATGGGCACAAGGACCGTATATTAAAAGGGATTTAAAAATGAAAAATGAAGGGTGTGAGTGGTTCGAAAGTGAGCGCCCATTGTTGTTACAAGTGCCATCGGGTCACTACGTAGCACTGTTAGAAGCACAAATGAAGGATTATACTCGTGGTAAATTCCGTTTAAAAGCGGAGAATGAACTGCAAGTGTCGATGTATAATTGTGCCGATATTATTTCGCCTTACAATACACCTTGGCGCGTGGTGATGGTGGGTGAAAAGGCTGTAGACCTTATCAATCATAAAGAAATCATTTTGAATCTCAACGAAGAGCGAGCTGAGGGGAATTGGGCATGGGTACGTCCCGGAAAAGCTTTCCGTAGTTGTCGTCTTGATAAGGAATACATCATGCGGAGTATTGACTATTGTGCTGAGTTTGGTATTGACTATGTGGAGTTGGATGCCGGATGGTATGGACCGGAAGGTAAGGTGGAGAGTGATGCTCGAAAGGTTATTGAAACGCGTGATTTTACGATGCCGGAAATTTGTCAATATGCCCAATCAAAAGGAGTTGGTGTTTGGGTGTATGTCAACCAACGCGCTCTTTATCGTCAGCTTGACGAACTGTTACCGTTGTACCAACAATGGGGTATCAGTGGTATAAAGTTCGGATTTGTTCATGTGGGCAATCAGCAGTGGAGTACATGGCTTCATAGTGCCATTGAAAAGTGTGCTCGTTATCATATTATGGTGGACATTCATGACGAATATCGTCCTACAGGTCTTTCACGCACCTATCCGCATCTGCTGACACAAGAGGGTATTCGCGGTAACGAGGAGATGCCTGATGCCGATCACAATACATTGTTGCCTTTCACACGCTATCTTTGCGGTCCTGGTGATTATACATTGTGTTATTTTAACAACAGAGTGAAGAATACTAAGGGGCACCAGTTGGCGATGGCGGCTGTATACTATTCTCCATTGCAATTCTATTTTTGGTACGACCTTCCTTTTGTAGACAAGGGAGAGGAGGAACTGAAATTCTGGAAAGATTGTCCCACTACGTTTGACGAGAGTACGGCCCTTGACGGCATGCCCGGTGAATATATTATACAAGCTCGGCGTAGTGGTAACGAATGGTATGTGGGAGCAATGACGAATACTCAAGCACGAACAATTACGATTCCAACAGACTTTCTACCTAAGGGAAAGTATGTGGTAGAAATATACAACGACGACCCAACATTGTCGACTCGGACAAAAGTGAAACATGAACAAATGAAAGTAAAAGGTGGAGGTAAGCCCATAGTTCTGCAGTTGCAACCTTCGGGCGGTGCAGCTCTTCATTTTACTCCTATAAAATAATAAGTTATGAAACGCATCATCTTTTCCATCACATTGATGTGCAACCTATGCACAATGTGGGCTGTCGGACAGAGTGGTATTTACCAGCATTCCGTGGCACTGGCGGGGTACATATCAACAGAGACAGGTAAGGCTCCAACAGCCTATATCTGGATTCCGGAGGGTTGTCAAACTGTAAAAACTGTCGTACTTGCTCAACAGAATATGACAGAGGAGATGCTTTACAAAAACGAAGCTTTCCGTAAAAGAATGAGTGAACTGGATGTGGCACTCGTGTGGGTAGCACCATGGTTTTCTCAGAATTGGGACCCTGCGACGGGTTGTCAAAAGGTTTTTGAAGAGATGATGGTAGGATTAGCCGGACAAAGTGGTCATAAGGAGTTGGAGACCGTACCCATTATTCCATTTGGGCATTCGGCTCAAGCAACTTTTCCTTGGAATTTTGCTGCTTGGAACAATCAACGTACGCTTTGTATTATTAGTTTCCATGGTGATGCCCCCCGAACAAATCTGTGTGGTTATGGTACTGCGAACGTGGAATGGGGACGCACGCGCAACATCGATGGTATACCGGGTTTGATGATAGAAGGTGAATACGAATGGTGGGAGGCTCGCGTTCGTCCGGCTCTTGCTTTTCGTATGATGTATCCACAAAGTTGTGTGTCCTTCTTGGCGGACGCAGGAAGTGGGCATTTTGAGATTATGCCGGAAACAGCTGATTATATAGCGACTTTTATTGAGAAAGCAATGGCGAAGCGATTGTTACCGGATGGTTCGCTTCGCAAGATTGACCCGCGTGACGGGTGGTTGGCTTGTCGTTACAATCCTGACCTTCAACCCAATGATGGCGATGGAGCCAAGGACGATATTTTTGCCATAGAGCAACGCCCAAAGGCGGCTCCGTATGCGCATTACAAGGGCGACCCACACGATGCATTCTGGTACTTTGACCGTGAAATGGCAGAATATACAGAGGCTCGTTATACCGAAACGTGGGGTAAGCAACAACGCGAGATGGGAGCGGTTGAAACTCGTTGGAGTGATGATGGTCAGACTCTGATTGTTGAGGCTAATCAAGATGTACGTATTGAGGTTATCAGTGGTCCACTCCGCAAAGAGACGGATAACCGTTTCAAGATTTATCCCTACGAGGCAGGACTGGACAATCCCAAGCGTTCCTTCACAGCATGGCTGATTGCTATTAAGGATGGTGACAAGACTTACAAACGTTGTGTGAAACCCATTGAGGTGAAAATACCACATTAATCCGAATATATAGGTAGTTTTAGAGAAACATGAATGATATGAAACGATTTATTCTTCTCCTTTTTTGTGTTTTATCGCTTTTACCGATTTTAGCACAAAGTACTGTACATCAGTTTGCACTGAAGGACGTAAAATTATTACCATCGCGATTCCAACGCAATATGCATCGCGATTCTGCATGGATTGCATCGATACCAGTCAATTCGCTATTACACTCTTTTCGTAATACGGCAGGTGTATTCTCCAGTAAGGAGGGAGGTTATATGACGATGAAACATTTAGGCGGATGGGAGTCATTGGATTGCGATCTTCGTGGACATACAACAGGTCATCTTTTGTCGGCAATGGCATACTTGCAAATGAAGGAAAAGGCTGATTCTCTTGTACAGGGTTTGGCTGAAGTGCAACGCCAATATGGTACGGGTTATCTCTCGGCGTATGGTGAAGGGTTAATAGATCGTAACATTG
>JAGBUF010000051.1 GCA_017630975.1 Paraprevotella sp.
AAGTGGCATAAATACGAATCAGGGTCCAAGGAATGTAATTTAAATTAAACTTCTGTTTTTTTATCAAAATGGCAAATCTTCGTCTGCAGAACTGCTTGCCATCGGTTGTGGTTGAACAGCTTGTGATGCCGGAGCTGCACCTTGCGATTGAGCTGTGCCACGTGGAGTAAGCATCTCCATGTTGTCTGCAAAGATTTCAACAATAGTACGCTTGATACCATTCTGGTCATCATACGAGCGGCTCTTGATTTTGCCTTCGATATAGAGCTTGTCACCTTTGTGTACATATTTTTCAGCAGTCTGAGCCAATCCGCGCCAAAGCACGATATTGTGCCATTCGGTACGGTCGGGCACCTGCGTACCGTTCTGCAAGGTATATCCACGTTCGGTGGTAGCCAATGAGAATGTTGCCACTGCTACACCGTTATCCAAGTATCTCACGTCCGGGTCTTTGCCCACGTTACCAATCAATATGACTTTATTTACTGACATGCTTTACGTATTTTGATTATTAGGCTCCAAAATTAGCGAAAAAAACTGATAAACCAAATTAGACACGGCAAATTTATGTAAATCTTCCTCAGCCACTTTCTGATAACCCTCTAAAGTGACTGAATCATCAGGCAAATGAAGCTCATAGAAGTTAGCATGAATGACACGATGTGACAAAACATGGCGCACTCCTTGCCGAAGAGAACGGAAGAAAACGCCTTCACGATTTTCAAATTCGCCTTCACGTTTTTTATTTTTGCCTTCGCCTATTCCAAAAACATCTTGTAGTTTACGGAAAAGTTCATCATCCCTGTCCGTCAGGTCTTCATCCGTCTCAATGAGCACCGGCTCATACAGGTTTTTCCATATGTCATTGCCCGTCCGCTTACGAATGAAAGTCTCTCCTCCATACGTGCGTACATATATATAATTAAAGAAACGGTCGGTCACCTTCGTGCGGTGCTGCTTTACCGGGAGCTCACCCACTTTCCTCTGAGCCAAGGCTACACAACTATCCGCCAACGGACAAGAAAGACAATCGGGAGATGAAGGAGTGCATTGCAAAGCCCCGAAATCCATAATCGCCTGATTGTAAAGAGCCGGATGAGCCTTGTCCATCATCTCATCTGCCACATGTGAAAAAAGTTTCTTCCCTTGTGTCGAATCAATGGGCGTATCGATGCCTAACCACCGAGAAAGCACCCGATAGACATTCCCATCCACCACGGCATGTGGCAAACCATAGGCAAACGAGCAGATGGCAGCAGCAGTATAGTCCCCTACTCCCTTCAAAGCTTTTACCCCTTCGTGAGTCGTTGGGAAAGCCCCAGTTTCCCGGATACTCCGAGCTGCGGCATGAAGATTTCTTGCACGAGAGTAATATCCCAAACCTTGCCAATACTTCATCACCTCATCCTCATCAGCCTCAGCCAAAGCGAAGACATCCGGGAAGCGTTGCATAAACCTTATATAATAGTCATATCCTTGCGCAACCCTTGTCTGTTGAAGGATTATCTCAGAAATCCA
>JAGBUF010000052.1 GCA_017630975.1 Paraprevotella sp.
CCTAACATTGAAGTACTGACCTATTCCCCACCCTATAAGCCTGTTTTCACAGAGGAGGATAATCGTGCCATTCTTGAGGCTATCAACAAGGCTGACCCCGACCTTTTATGGATTGGAATGACTGCTCCCAAACAGGAGAAATGGACGTATGAACATTGGAGTGAACTGGATATTCATTGCCATGTGGGTACGATTGGGGCGGTGTTTGACTTTTATGCCGGTACTGTTAAAAGGGCTCCTATCTGGTGGCAGAATCATGGGTTGGAATGGTTGTACCGCTTACTTAAGGAACCACGCAGGATGTGGAGAAGATATATCATCGGAAATATCCTTTTCCTTTGGAACATCAGTAAGGAAAAGTGGAGGAAATAACCTCCTCTTTCGGTAGAGAAAGTATAACGAAACATCAGAACATTTGGGGGAAATAGAAAATATCTGTACATTAGCAGGTCATTCAACTGAACAATATGGAACAGGAAACAATACATATAAAGAAAAATAAGAACATCCCGTTCAACAAGATTCTGAATGTTAAACTGATTGCGTATGCCATCGGTATCTTGTTGTGGGTGGAAGGGGGCATGCTACTCCTATGCATGGGGGTTTCATTACTCTACCACGAACCGTGTTACAAAGCATTCCTTTATACTACTATTATCAACGCACTGGTGGGAAGCGGACTGATTCTATACGGCAAAGGGGCTGACACATGGATGACGCGTAAGGACGGATATTTTATTGTGACGGTCACTTGGTTGTTATTCACCCACTCGGGCATGCTACCTTTCTTGTTCAGCGGTCATATCCCATCGCTTACTGATGCTTTCTTTGAAACCATCTCAGGATTTACCACTACCGGAGCTACCATCCTGAACAATATTGAGTCATTGCCCCATGGACTGCTGTTCTGGCGTAATCTGACACAATGGATTGGCGGTTTAGGTATCATGTGTTTCACCATCGCCTTGCTACCGGTTTTCGGAGGGGGAAATCTGCAATTGTTCAGCGCAGAATCAACGGGTGTGGTGCATAACAAAATTCATCCGAAAATCAGTATTACCACGAAACTGATTTGGACAACTTACATCATCCTGACGGGTATTTGTTTCGCTTTGCTATATCTTGGCGGAATGGATATATTTGATGCTGTATGTCATTCGTTCAGCACAATCGGGACGGGCGGCTACTCTACCAAACAGGCAAGCGTGGCTTATTGGAATTCTGCATATATCGAATATGTCATTGCTATCATGATGATCATCTCAAGCTTTAATTATCCTTTGATGAGTTCGTGCCTACAAGGTAAATGCAGACGACTGTTTGAAAGTGGTGAGATACGGTGGTTTCTTGGTTCTGTCACTATTCTCACAGTCATTATTGCCGGGGCGTTGTTTTTCCAAATGGATTATTCCATTGAGAAGGCATTCCGTAAGGCCTTTTTCCAAGTGTCTACCCTACATAGTTCCTCGGGATTCTCGTCGGACGACTATAACCTGTGGCCTAAGTTCACATGGATTCTGCTCTTGTTTGCCATGATGGCAGGCGGTTGCACGGGTTCCACTGCCGGAGGTATAAAGAACATACGTATCATGATTGTGTGGAGAAATATCAAAAATGAATTCAAAAGGTTGATTCATCCTAATGCTGTCTTGGTTGTACGTACAAACAAACAGGTCGTATCACAAACTTTAGTGAACACGGTTTCTACCTTTATCGTATTCTTTATCACTTGTGCATTCGTAGGTGCTGTCCTACTCATGGCACTTGATATCAACTTTTTGGAGGCATTCACCTGCTCCATCTCAGCATTGGCGAACACCGGACCGGCATTGGGCGAATACGGACCTGCATTTACCATGAGCAGTTTACCGGAAGCTGCTAAATGGATTATGTCATTCCTTATGCTTATCGGACGTCTGGAATTGTTCTGCTTACTCACCATCTTCACTCCTATCTTCTGGAAAGAGTGGTAAGTTAACGGGAACGGGAATGGGAACGATAACTTTAACGTTAACGATAACGATAACGATAACGGGAAAGAATAACGGGAAAGAATAACGGGAAAGTTAAAGTTACCGTTAAAGTTAAAAATTAAAGTTACCGTTAAAGTTAAAAGTTAAAATTAAAAATTTAGAACTATGAA
>JAGBUF010000053.1 GCA_017630975.1 Paraprevotella sp.
AAAAATCACAAAAACTCCAAAGTGGTCATTACCGGTTATGCTTCTCCAGAAGGCAGTGTCGAAATCAATGAACGCATTGCGAATCAACGTGCACAAGCTGTTAAAATGATGTTGATTGAAAAATATAGAATTGACGCGCAACGAATCACAGCCAAAGGGCAAGGAGTAGGTTATATGTTCGATGAACCGGACTGGAACCGTGTCAGCATCTGCACAATTGAGAACCAAGAATAACAAACAATTACTATAACACAAAAAGAGGCTCAGTGAGCCTCTTTTTGTGTTATCATCTCTTCCGCCAACTTTTGGCATTCATGTCTGTTCAATTTAGCATTACCACTCATAGGAATTGCTTCCAGTCTAAAAATATACTTAGGTATATGATATTGAGGAAGAATTTTCTTCATACCATCCAGTAAATCTGTATCAGATTTCTTATATCGCTTGTCCACCAACAATACTAAAGCTTCGCCCAACCGAACGTCTTTAACGGATGTCAATGCAAAAGGAACATCAATAAAAGTTCTTAGCAAGACCTCATCTTCCTCCAATTGAATTTTTATCCCTCCGCTGTTCACCACATTATCAGCCCTGCCACATACTACAAATGTACCATCCGGAAAAACCTTTCCTACATCATTGGTCACAATATCTTTCCCGTCTAACAACGTATCGTTGATAACCAATGTTCCTTTTGAAGCAAGTGTAACCTTAACACCAGGCAAAGGTAAAAAACATTCTGACGCATCAGACCCATTCAAAGGACGCAATGCCACGTGCGACAAGGTCTCAGTCATGCCATATGTAGAATAAACCTTACACGACATCCCTTTCAATGCTTCACAAATGCTTTCATCTACAGCTCCCCCACCTACTATTATATAAGGTATAGCATTCAATCGTGCCCTTTCTGCCGGCACATTCATCGTATTACACAATTGTAAAGGCACAATAGAGAGAAAGTCCACAGATTCCGTCATACAACTCAGAGGATGACCGGAAGGAGTCCTTACCACCAATTTTAATCCTCCTACTAAAGCACGGACCACCATCATCTTGGCTCCAATATATCGCATATCCATACACAACATTGCTGTGTCGCCCTGTTTCAAACCTAAAAATTCACAGGTTCTTATCGCACTGCGCATCATCTGCTGTTTATCCACCTTTATACGCTTGGGAGCTCCCGTCGATCCTGATGTCTGCACCTCTATGGTTGATGAAGATGAAAACCATTCTACCAAAAACGCATATACAGAACGCAAAGCCTCATCTTCAGCCTCAGCGGAAAGTCGGAACAGCACATCTATATCAGAAGACATCCAACGTTGCTCTTCCGATACACCTTTTATATATATATACTGTTTATGGATATCACTCTGCCACATACCACAACGCATCTTTACGTATTTCTATCGGCATAGGAACATTGTCAGTAAACAATTGTCCCGTACCCAATCCCTGGGGAAGAGCTGGTTGCCAAGTCGCACACCATTGCGCAATAGCATTCAATCCCACATTAGATTCCAATGCGGAAGTCACCCACCAACCTACATTTCTTTCTTCTGCCATCCTTATCCATTCTTCACAACCGCTTAACCCACCATGCAACGAAGGTTTAAGTACGATATATCGAGGACGAATGGTTTCCAGCAAAATCTCTTTATCCTTTAGGTCATGACACCCAATGAGTTCTTCATCTAATGCAATATCAAGCGGAGACACAGCCGTCAATTGCGACATCACCTCCCATTGTCCCGCCCTTATCGGTTGTTCAATGGAATGTAAATCCAATTCGGACAGACGCTTGAGTTTCTCCATGGCCTCATTGGGAGCAAAAGCCCCATTTGCATCCACACGCAATTCTATTTCAGATGCAGAAAACTGTTTCCGGATATAACGCAACAAATCCAATTCCTCATCAAAACAGATAGCACCTATTTTCAGTTTCACACACCGATATCCGGCATCTATCTTATTACGAATCTGTTCATACATAGACGCATAATCACCCATCCATATCAATCCATTGATACAAATCCCCTCTTCACCACGAGAAAAAGGAGTATCCCATAACGCATAACTTCCTCGCTCTAAATGCCGTAAAGCCGTTTCCAAAGCGAAGACCATTGACGGATATCGCTTCCATTTTTCTACATTCAATACACCTGTTTGGCAAACATCATTACAAAGCAAGCGCAACACATCTTCATATTCCGGTATGTCATCACAACTCAATAAAGGTAGCGGTGCACATTCTCCCCACCCCTCCCGTTCAGGTTGATTACCATCCGTCATTCGTACATACCACGATTTCCGTTCCGTATAAACCCCTCGAGATGTTCCTGCCGGTTTCTTGAAATGGAAAACCTTCGGAATAATTTCCACCGTATACCGATTCATACTTTTACTAAATTTATTTCATCAGATAAATACCACGCAAAAATATATAAAATAAAGGCATCGTGCACACCATTCACTTCTGTTTTACCAATTTGTGAAAAGAAAAATGATATGCATTTTTTAATAACGGAATATAAATTGCGATAAAAATGCATAACTTTGCAACAAATCAAACGCACGATACATAATTAGATGCAGAAGCCTAATTTTATAGAATGCATAAATGCTCACGAGTTGTCAGCTTTTGAACAACTCTATCAACAATATTATAAGGCACTCACTTTGTATGCCTTTAATTTTGTCGGCAACCAAAGTGAGGCGGAAGATATTGTACAAGATGTCATCGTTGCAATATGGTTACGGGAAGATACCTTTGAGAACCAAAGAAGTTTTGAGGCCTACCTATACAATGCCGTAAAATTCAAATCCATCAATGTCCTTAAAAGGAAAAATTTAGCCCAACGCTATATTGATGAGAATAGTGCAGAACTCAACAATACATCAGAGGGACAATTCTCCATTGAAGAATTATACATTGAATTGTTCAAGGCCATAGATAACTTGCCTAAACGTTGTCGCGAAGTCCTATTATTAGGTATGGAAGGGAAAACCAATGCCGAAATCGCCCAATTACTGAATCTGTCCATTGAAACTGTAAAGACACATCGTAAAAGAGGGCTAAGCATTTTGCGCGATACATTAAAGGAATCACCTGCCCTCGGTCTGATTGCCATAATGTTCATTGTATCACCCTTCAAGGAACTGGCTGAAAGATTCGTTTAAATATTCCTTTAAAATTTACATTTAGTCCAACAAAGGAGGTTTAGAAACTATCTTCTTGACATTCATATCTCCTTTTTTGATACTTTTTGTTACATTTTTAGACTAAAATTCACTTTTTTTGATTTTTCATTACCCACTTTTGCATATTTAATTGTTATTGTTCTGAGTGAAATACACAAACAAAAATGGAATTAGACAATAACAATAATCAAATTTACCAACTTATTGTAAAAAGTCTATTAGGAACGGCTGATCAATCAGAACGGGAAAACTTACGGCATCTCATGGATAAAAATGAAGATGTACGCAGGTTCTATGAGCAGTTTTCATTACGTAAGGATTTTATACAAAAGTACCGGGTATATAAAACAACAGAAGAAAGAACTGCTTTTGAAAATTTCAAGCATCGTATTCACCACGCTTCTATCCGCCAGTGGGCGTGGTGGAGAAAAATATCAATTGCAGCTTCTATCATAGTTGTCTTGGGGGGCATTTCTTTCTTATTGATAAAAAAACAACAAGAATATGCCACTCAAAAAATGGTAGCAGTCTTACCTAACACATCCATTGTATATCTGACAACAGCCAATGGCACACAAATCCCTTTGGGGCAAAACGAAGGTAAGGAACACCAGATAGACATGGATGGTATCAAGGCCAACGACAAAAAAGGAACGTTAAACGTACATGAAACAGAAGAAGTCAAACTACAAACTGTTACCGTACCGCGTGGAGCAGAATACAATGTCACTCTTCCAGATGGAACAGAAGTACACCTGAATGCAGAAAGCAGTATTACATTCCCTACACGTTTTGGTAAAGATGCCAGAAAGGTGACCCTTACGGGAGAAGCATACTTCAAAGTACGTCCGACAAATGAGAACACCCCATTTTATGTTCTCACCAACGACATCATTGTTCGTCAATATGGTACAGAGTTCAACATCAACAGTTATCCGTTATCTGCAACATTCGTTACTCTCATCAAAGGAAGCATTGGTGTAACCCAAGGCAAAGACATCCCCACCACGCAGCAAATGAGCCCGACATACACCATGCTCACTCCAGGTTATCAAGCTGTTTGTGAAAAGAATTGCCCCATTACCATTAAGGCTGTCAACCTTGAAACTGTAGTTGGCTGGCACGAAGGATGGTTCCGATTTGACAATGCTCCACTATCATGGATAGCCAATGACTTGGAACGCCAATATGACATCAATATTGATGTAGATAAAAAAATAGATAATATGCGTTTTACCGGCAGCATCTCTAAAAATGAAGATTTGGGTCATATACTTGACGCCATCTGCCAAAGCAGTAACATCACTTATATAGCTGATGACGAAATACTTAGAATCAAAGAAAAAAGTATCATATCCCAATTAATACACCGATAAAGCATGGAAAGACATTGCAATATATGTAACAGAATAAAACTTAGAGCTACTCTTGTCATTGCTACGTTACTACTGACATTAAACACTCTCGGTCAATCTATAGGGGCATATCCTGTAACACTGAATCTGAATAATGCCCCCATTAAAACACTGTTTAGCAGAATACAACAGCAAACAGGATTGAACTTTATTTACAATTCTGAAGAAATCACAGGAATGCCGGACATTACCATATCCACCAATAATGAACCGGTAGAAAGTGTGCTCAACCGC
>JAGBUF010000054.1 GCA_017630975.1 Paraprevotella sp.
GCAAATGCAGATATGGAAGACTTGGAAAACCAACTCAAGAAGGCGCAAGCTCAACGTTTTCGTTTGATTGTGACTGATGGTGTGTTCTCCATGGATGGTAACGTAGCTCCTATGGACAAGATATATGAACTTGCTCAAAAGTATAACGCTATGGTGATGGTGGATGAATCTCATAGTGCAGGTGTTGTGGGCGCAACCGGACGTGGTGTGACCGAACAGTATGACTTGCGTGGAAAGATTGAGATCATCACCGGTACTTTGGGTAAAGCGTTTGGTGGTGCAGTAGGTGGATTCACTACCGGTAAGAAAGAGATTATTGCGATGCTTCGCCAACGTTCACGTCCTTATTTGTTCTCTAACTCAATTCCTCCTATGGTGGCTGCGGCTGCTATTAAGATGTTTGATGTTATCACCAGCAGCAATGAATTGCAAGATCGCTTGCATGCTAACACTGACTATTTTGTGAGCAAGATGACAGAAGCGGGCTTTGACATTAAGCCTACACAATCGGCTATCTGTGCTGTTATGTTGTATGATGCTAAATTGGCGCAAGAAGTAGCTGCTAAGTTGCTTGATGAAGGTATTTATGTGACCGGTTTCTTCTATCCTGTAGTGCCACAAGGTCAAGCACGTATTCGTGTGCAAGTTTCTGCAGCTCACACACGTGAACAATTAGACAAGTGTATTGCTGCGTTCAGAAAAGTATTAAATAAGTAATATACTTATACCGGTAAAGAAAAGGGACGTTCTTCAAACTAATTTGAAGAATGTCCTTTTTTTTGATTGAATCTTATACGTTGTTATGGGATGGTCGTTTATTGATTTCTGCCAATCTCTAAAGGTGATAGAGTATGTGAAAAAAGCTGTGTTTGTATGTGGGTGTTATGTAAATCTATTCTTATTGTGTACATTGGGAGTCTAATGTATCACTTCGTCCATCCTTATGTCGTGCTCGTCGTGCGGAATGAAATCAAAATACTGAAATGGGAAACAAATACCTATCTTATGAGCATGTGTTTTACATAGGAAACGGTCATAATATCCTTTCCCTCTACCTAATCTGTTGCCTTGTGGGTCAAATGCCATCCCTGGTACAACAACAAGGTCTATTTGGTTGTAATCTGTAAAAATGGCACCTTGTGATTCTTGTATACCGTATTCCCCATGAGCCAAATCATCTGAGGAAGTGTATTCATGCAACACTATGTCGCCATCTTCTATGGAAGGCAAAAGGATACGTTTCTGAGACTTGAGTTCTTCAATTAAAGGATGTGTGTCCACTTCATCAGGCAATGAGCTATAAAGACATATAGTGTGCGCGGCATGAAACTTTGAATTGGCTTTCAATTTTTCAATGATAGAAACACTAATCTCTACTAATTGAGCAGGTGTGTAGGCTGATTTTTTTTGACGAACTTGTGCGCGTAATTCTTTCTTTTCCATGTGATGATAATTTGGTCTCTGTCATGAGCAAACCGACATGCTTAACCCAATAGTAGGGTAGTGTGGTTCGCTTGTGATGTGGATTGAATAGTAGAGTCTGATAGTGAAGCAAAAATAAGATATATCTGTGAAAGATGCAAATTGGAATATCCTAAAATCATTCCTGAGATGATGCTTGAATAATGCACAAAGGGAGAAAATGTGCCAAAACTTCTATGATGTAATTTTTCTATAGTTAATATTATGCTCCCAATGGATGGTTTGATTGGTTTAGTTTGTTGAGTATTAGATGTTTAAATTTATCTGATAAATGTTTATATATAGGATAATATTAGGATGCTGTGAAGGTTTTAATAAAAGTTTCATATCCATTAAACAATTTTGTAATATCTTTGTTTTAATTTTGTGCTTGAAAATTAATTAATTTACTTCTTTATTTTTTTTTATGGGAATACTACAAATTTGTACTTTGTTAGGAGCATTAGGAATGTTCCTTTATGGAATGAATCTGATGAGTTCAGGTTTGCAAAAAGCGGCAGGTGAACGATTAAGAGGATTTTTATCGGCTATGACTTCCAACCCTTTTAAAGGTGTGTTAACCGGATTAGGTATCACCACTGTAATTCAGTCTTCATCAGCAACTACAGTGATGGTGGTGAGTTTCGTTAATGCTGGACTTTTAACGCTTGTACAAGCTATTGGGGTGATTATGGGTGCCAACATTGGTACAACTGTGACAGCATGGATGGTGTCTTGGCTTGGTTTTAAGGCGGATATTTCTATTCTTGCCGTACCTTTAATGTTGTTTGGTTTTCTCTTCTCTAACTCTAAAAAGGATCAACGTAAGCATGTAGGTGAGCTCATTGTGGGTTTCAGCCTTTTGTTTTTGGGTCTATCTTTTATGAAAAATTCAGTGCCAGACTTGCGTGAGACTCCTCAAGTACTTGAGTTTGTGAGTACATGGGCTTCGCATGGTTTTGGTTCTGTATTGTTGTTTCTTGCCTTTGGTACAGTGTTGACGCTTGTGTTGCAGTCTTCTTCTGCGACTATGGCCATTACTCTTATTATGCTGAGCATGGGATGGATTCCATTTAATATGGCATGTGCAATGGTATTGGGCGAAAATATCGGTACTACTATTACTGCTAATATAGCCGCTTCGATTGGTAACACGCAGGCTAAACGCGCTGCTATGTCACATACTATTTTTAATGTGTTTGGTGTTCTATGGGCATTGATTTTGTTTCAACCTTTTTTACGAGTTGTAGGGGGAATAACAGCTACAATATTTGGATTGCCTAATCCGGCAGCGGAAGGTTTTGTTGTTACAGATGCAACCTCTGCCGAAGGAACAGCCGCTTTATATGGATTGTCTATGCTTCACACTCTTTTTAATACCATAAATACTTTGTTGTTGGTGTGGTTTACTAAGTGGATTGCACAGGCTGTGAGTTGGATAATTCCTGCCCCGAAAAATCAAGAGAAGGAGGTTTTCAGACTTCAATATATTTCAGCCGGTCCATTGGCTACTCCTGAATTGTCAGTAGAACAAGCCTTTAATGAGATAATTCACTTTGCCGAGATTTCTAAAAATGGAGCGCTGTATGCACGTCAGGCTGTTATAGAGGCAGATACAGACAAGTTCGAAGAATTGAGAGGTAAGCTTGTTAAGTATGAAGAGATTTCTGATCGTATTGAGTATGAAATAGCTACTTTTCTTAATGGTGTTTCGGCAGAGGAGCTTAGTGAAAACACTTCTGTGAAGATAAAGGCTATGTATAAGATTATTGGTGAACTTGAGTCTTTGGGTGACTCGGGTGAGACAATCAGTCGTATTCTATCAAGAAAGAATATACATAAGAAACAATTTGATGAGATAGCGATTAAAAATCTCAATGCTATGTCAGATGTCGTGCTTGAAGCATATGATGTGATGATTGCCAATTTAAAGGCTGCGCATAGTGGTGAATTAGTGGATGTGGCTAATGCTTATAATGCAGAAGAGCGTATCAATACCCTTAGAAATAACCTGCGTGATACCATCATAGAGGATATAGAGAGCGATGGTAAGAATTATCAAACCGGAGTTTACTATATGGATATCGTTAATACATATGAACACATGGGTGATTTCATGATTAATATCTCGCAAGACTTAGAGAGAGGCTTTCTGCATAAGTGATGATAATGCGATCGTTGTTGCGGTGACTTTATACTAAAAGTAGATTAGTCTTAAACGCTCTCCTTTGATATGATAAGACCGACTCGCTCGTCTGATGGACGGCGAGTCGGTCTTTTTCTTTTGTGTCCAGCTAAGTAGTTCGTTTTCTCAGTTATCAGAGAAACATTGCTGAAGTAGTTGGGGTGATTTTATTGGTTAATATTGGATTATAGAATAGGTGTAAAGTGTTCGTGGTAAATTATTTTCTCATTAGGATCATATTTTGGCAATCGACTTCGTCGATTACGAACCCCCACTCGGGTGTTCTCATCCCCCTTATGTACAAAAAAATAGAAACCTAAAGGCTTCTATTCTTTTTTTTGCGGAGAGAGAGGGATTCTTGCTTAGGCAATCGACTTCGTCGATTACGAACCCCCACTCGGGTGTTCTCATCCCCCTTATGGACAAAAAAATAGAAACCTAAAGGTTTCTATTCTTTTTTTGCGGAGAGAGAGGGATTCGAACCCCCGGTACCTCTCAGTACAACGGTTTTCAAGACCGCCACGATCGACCACTCTGCCATCTCTCCATGCTTTTCTTATTTGGAAAAGCGGTGCAAAGGTATGCAATTTATTTTAATTATGCAATAGTTTCTGCTAAAATTCGCTTGTAAAATGGA
>JAGBUF010000055.1 GCA_017630975.1 Paraprevotella sp.
CACCGTAGGTAGCAGCGCGACAGGATGGAACTATGGCAACATTGCCGACCCTACCGGCGGACGAAGAAAACTCCAAAGTGTAGTGCGTAAGAGCGACGGAGCTAACATCCCACTTGCCAATTTCTGGCTGACGGACAGGACACTGGTGGACAAGGGAGAACCAATTTATGAGAACCTTTTGCACTTTGCAGACTCTATGTCCATCCATGGCGAAACTTACACGTTGACATTCGAGGAACGACCGGCTTTGGAACTCAAAGTGAAGGAGTATTCCGGCATTAATCAGGAAACCACATTCATTCGTGAGAAGATAGACACTGTGACTGTGGCGTTCAATAAACCTATTGACGAAGCAACATTTACTATTGACGACCTTTCATTGATGTTCGAAGGCGAATACCAAGACCTTTCAACTGTAGAAATCGTCAGAGTGAACGACCAGACCTACAAGATTGCCATCGGACAACTGACCGACTTAGACGGATTATACAGCCTGACCGTACAAACAACTGCCATCAACGATGCCGAAGGATTCTACGGAACTGCTAGCAAGATGGCAAGTTGGATTCAAGTAAGCGATGGTATGGCTAACCTCACTATGGAAGTTTCTCCTGAAGGTGCCGGTATCGTCACTCCGGGCAACAGCAAGCAACCATTCGATGGTGATGTGGCTTTGACTGCTACTCCTAACGAAGGATACAAGTTCTTGCAGTGGGTATGTGAAGAAGAGATTCTCAGCGAAGACCCGAACTACACCTTCCACATGTACGGCAAGAAGACGGTAAAAGCTGTATTCTCTCCTATTTTATATAATGTGACCATCAACTGCGACGAGGAACGCGGTACCGTGACAGGTGGAAGTACCGGCCCATACGGATACAACGAGGTATTGACGCTCAAGGCTACTGCCAACAGCGGTTACTTCTTCGCCGGGTGGAAGAAGGATGATGTTATCATCTCTTACGACGAAGAAATTATAGTGACCATCGCAAGCGAAGAGACTTACACCGCATGCTTTGAACCTCTTGAATTGGTGACAGTTACGCTGGACGAGAACGCATCAGACAACACCTCCATCTTTGAGAATACTTACGGAAAGCGTTATGAAATCACGCTCAACCGTAAACTCAGCGCATGGCAGTGGAACACCTTCTGCGTACCGTTTGATATCTCCGAACAACAGATCAACAAGACTTGGGGCTATGCCACCAGCATTGTGGAACTGACAGATGTGAAGAATGGAACATTGATCTTTGATGGCGTATACAACATCAAGGCAGGTGTGCCCTACCTCATCAAACCGGAACGCACTGTCACGGCACCATCGTTCACGTTCAACAACGATATCAACGTGAGTCTGACACCACGCGAAGAACAAATCTCGATGGACGGATATGACTATGTAGGTATTTACTCACCACATGCCTGGAGCGACTCCCGTAGCGAGTACTACTACGGAGTGAAAGCAGGCAACATCATTAAGGCTAAGTCTACCACTGCCCCACTCAAGGGTATGAGAGGCTACTTCCTTGTGCCCGAAGGTATGCCGGTGAATATCCGCATCTTTGAGGACATTACCGACATGGGTGACATCATTGATGAGCAACCTATTGAAGAGACACGTATTTACAACATGCTGGGAATCTACCTCGGAAACGATGTGAAGCAACTTGCACCCGGTATTTATATTATTAACGGAGAAAAGACTATTATCAGATGAAAAAGAAAGAATATATAGTACCGCAAATGGCTGTCCTGGAGATGGCTGACGATATCATGGTGCTCTCCGCATCGGATATCCCCGTTGGTGAAAATCCGGACCCCGGATATGAGGAAGACCCCAATGCTGTGAATAAGGACATGAATTGGGAGTTATGGTAAAACCATCATATAATCATAAAAAGCTGCGTTCTCCAAGGGACGCAGCTTTTTATGATTATATGGAGTGCCATAAATGATTGGCACCTTTTCTCGTTGGTCATCGTTGTTCGTATCTGTCGAGAGCCTCGCTCATCAATGCCCTACCCTTTTCTGCTATTTCCTGCGCTTTGGCATAATCGGCAATCTCGCCATAGGCATCGAAAGACATCTGTACCAAGATATCTGGCGGACAAAGTTGTAACATCAGAGCAGTGTTACGATGATTCTGCAAGCTGAAAGTGCGCTCCAACAAACCGTAATAGGTGTCGCCATAATCCAACGCCATATCTTCATCGTATAATTTCTCATAACTGACGATATCCTTGACCAATGCCAAACCATGACTACCCACATACTTCAAGCGATCCACCAAGCCCAAGTCATTGCGTCCCCTTACCTCTTCCATCAGTTCGTGCATCTCGTGTCGTTTCGTCAGGTGGAAATGTTCGTCCATCCGCTGAGCATGATGTTCACGACGCAATATCTCCTTGATTTCCTCTACGTTCACATCGTTCACATCAAATGCCACGAGAAGGTCGCCCTCTTGACGCTCTACTCTGTTCACAGGAAGACAGTTGGCAATACCACCGTCAATCAATGTAGACAACCCGTACTTGACGGGGCGAAACAATGACGGAATGGATATTGACGCACGAATAGCCGTAAATAGTTTCCCCTTATCAAACACCACCTCTTCTCCGGTATATAAATCTGTGGCAATCGCCCGATAAGGTATGTTCATATCCTCAATATTTACGTCAGGCACCACTTCTTGCATGGCACGGATAATCTTATCCCCCTTCACAAAATGGTTCTTGGAAATGGCGAGATCCATCAATGAATACACGTTCCATTTATCGAGGGAGTACAGCCATTCTTTGAAGTCCGACAAGCCTCCTGCCGCATAAATACCACCTACCAACGAACCAACGGATGAGCCGGCCACCGACGTGATCCGGTAACCTCTCGCCTCCAGTTCCTCTATGGCTCCGATATAGGCGAACCCTCGAGGACCACCACTTGACAATGCTAATGCTACGTTTTTCTTGTTCATCACCTTATGTTATCTAAAGCAAAGGAACAAAAAAAACTAAAACCGCCACCGTTTCTCGCATTTTTTAACGGACTTTATAAGTATGTATTTATCGTTTACGAAGATTCAGTTCCTGCACTGCTGATTTATATATAGCATCGCCATCTGCTTCAATACACAAAGTGATACCACTCCATAGGCGTTTTGAATCATTGCCAAAATAATCCGGGTCAAGACGGAAAGTGTATTCACCGGTTTGAATGGCCGGTCCTGATATTAGTACAACACGAGGCCTTACCTGTGCATGGTGCTGACTCAACACTGTGCGAGTGCTATCAACAAACACCGGTTCAATAATAAATTATTGGTGTCCGATTAAAACTGAACAGGACACCAATAATTTTGTTATAACGTTTACTGAGCGACAAATTATAGAGGTTATTGGCTTATAATAATTTTGCCATCTGATACTACGGCATAGCGAGCGTTGACTTTTATTTTTCCCCATCTCATTTTCGTTTTCTCAGGAGCAGAGAATATGTAATCAGTACGACCGTTTTTCAGCACCACTTTAATGCCCACCGCATCTTTACCGGTAGGTGTAAAAAACGTCACCTCAGATATTTCAGATGAATGATTCTTGCTATTAGGTTCAAATACTGCGACGAAGGGATGAGTCCACGCTTCTCCCCTTTGGCGCGCAACAAAAGTGAGCACCGGTTGGTCGTCTACCTTATAAGGTATGTAGTCGCCTAAACGTTCGTATTCCAAATTCACAGGTGATAAAGCCTGAAACACCTCACGATTCGGCGACCCACCCATCCACATGGTCATGTCAACATAGTGTTTGTTTTCCGGCCATTTCATAGAAAAGGTGGCCTTTACCGGTAGGTCAGTCTTTGCCGACTCTTTATGATGTATATAAGAATAAGCATACAAATGTCCTCCGGCAAATGCTAATTCATTAGTAGGTTTCAACCCAAGCGATACTCCTTCGACAGAAGTCAGTTCCATTGTTTGACCTAAGTTATGATAGAAATAATCATGGAATTTGTCTTTCCCATCTTGTCGGCGACTGCGGAATATGTCGATATAGTAACCCCCGTTAGAAGTTTTCACAATTCCGTTGGTGCGTAGCTGGATGGCCTGTGTTTCCGGTTCGATGAATCTCACCTGACTGCAAGTGGCATGGGAGTCGCTGTGCAGCATCTCTACTTCAAAGGCATGCTGCGACATCATTACCGGATAACTTGAAACGCCATCTACACACACTGTGTTGTGCGCTGGGAATTGTGAATAATATTCAGAGTAGTCCAATCCGCTGTAAAGATTACGCCCTATACCCGCATCAGGACCTAACACATAACCATGACCATAAAGTTCCATGGATATACCATTGGCATGTTGGTGGTTGCCCAGTGACCCATTCAATGATATCATCAAGTCGCGGTCCTGATCCATTCCCGTACGCTGTACCAACCACGATACGTTAGGGGAATAGAAAGTGGGTGACACATAACGACTGATGCTTTCCTTGGATGCTTTAGGTTGGATGGCTGCAAGCAAAGAGTCTGCTCTATTGCGTAGTACCTCGTTACCATGTCGCTCTGCATAGGCGCGTAACAACTCAATTGACTTACTTTTCAAGTATCCCGGATGGGTATCTCCAAAACCACATATCATACGATTGGGGAAGAGATACTGTGGTTGTGCAAAAACAGCCTCAACAATGACAGGGATTTGTTGAAAAAGGTCTATACCCGCCTCAACGTCCATTCTATTGGCCAATATGATAAAATCAGCCACAACGCCGGTACTATAACCCGGTGATTCGCACCATATCGATGTATTTGGGTCAAAACCGTATTCAGCCAACTGACTTATTCCCCACTGTCGAATACTCCTCTCGTTGACCACCACATTGAGGTAGTGTTCACGTCCCTTACCGTCAGCATAATCTTTATCCGGTTGCAGTACAAGAGCAATACGCATCAAGTATGTGGCTTGAATCAGATTCCAATTGTTGTGAGGTACCCCACCGGCAATGATATTCTCCGCCCATTTTTTCAATGCTGCATCATAGATATTGCGGTTCTCCGTAAACGGGGCATAGTCACTCAACAAAGGATATATCTCTGTAATCTCGTTGAGCACATCTTCATGTATTACCTCAAATGTTGTCATTCCCACGAGAGTCTGTTGATGACCATAATTCAGGTCAATGGGAACATTCCGACAATAAATACCCTTCAAGAAAGTATCAAACACTCCAAATGCCATTCGTGCATAGGTATCATCACCGCTATCTCTATATAAGCGGGCTGCGTCACGCGCTACGCCCATTATTTGTCGGTTGATGGAAGCTATATTACATCCGGTCTTGGATGGATGCGTTTTTTCCATTGTACGACTTTTCTTGTTTACGAATGTAACGCTCCCCTGTTCATCATCGTCATAAGGTAATAGTTTGTCCAACGGAAGACGATCATAATCGGAAGCCATGCTACGCGAACCATTATA
>JAGBUF010000056.1 GCA_017630975.1 Paraprevotella sp.
CCGAGAACTACAGAACATCGACAATAGAAACGCATGCTTCCGCACAGTAATAGCTTTTATACACGAAGGCAAAACCCATTATTTTGACGGCAGAGTGGATGGGGAAATCACCTCTGAAGAAGCCGGAAAACAAGGTTTTGGATATGACCCTATATTTAAACCGGAAGGATACAACGAAACATTTGCACAACTACCTTCTGAAGTAAAGAATGCTATTAGCCACAGAGCATTGGCTATGCAAAAGTTTATTGATTTCTTAAAAGAACTTCTCTAAGGTCTTACTCTTGAATGTCTTGAATGATATGAATCGAATGAAACGCACTTACCTGTTCTTCCTGACACTCTTTGTCTTTGCTCTTCTTACGCCTGGACAACTCCAGGCACAACTTTCCATGGGGGAATGGAGAACGCATTTCTCCTATAACGACATCTATCGCATTACGCAATCACCGAATAAAGTTTATGCCGTGAGCAATGGTGCCCTATTCTCTGTAAGTAAAGAAGAGGGAGAGATTGAGTTCTATAGCAAACTCACAGGACTGAGCGATGCTTCGGTCTCTCTGGTTCACTACTCGGAGGACAACCAATGCCTAATCATCGTTTATGACAACAGTAACATTGACGTGATGTATCCGGACAGGATAGTTAACATTCCTGATTTATACAACAAACAGATGACTTCAAGCAAGCGAGTGAACGCTATTCACACGCAAGGCGACAAAGCATACTTGGCTTGTGACTTTGGCGTGATAATCGTAAATATAGCGAAAAACGAAATTGCTGAAACTTGTTATATCGGAGAAAATGCGGTTCCTACAAGGCTAATAGACCTGACAATCTACAAAGACTCTATCTATGCCATTACCGATTCTATCATGTATGTAGCGGATAAGGATAATCCCAATATCGTGAACTATGAGTTTTGGAGAGAAGTAAAAAAACTACCTACAGTGGGTGTGCTCAATGAAGTGAAATGTTTCCAAAATGATTTGATACTCCTACAAAACAACCGAATTTATCGCCGTGACACTTCCTACACATGGATACCTGTAGAGAATGAATATCAATTCCATGGTTTATCTACTTCTGATGACTTCTTGTTTGCTTTTACTCCTGATTACGTATATCAAATTGATGCTGAATATCACACCAAAATTCTTCCGTTAGGAAAAGTTTACGCTGTCACACCCGATAAGCAAACGGGTATATGGTGGATGAGTGGCATAGACAGGGGAATCCTGGCATATAATCCTGCTGACATGAGCCTGAACAGCTATAAGCCAACAGGCCCTGCTGTTAATATTCCTTATCGCATGACCTTCTCACAAGGACGCTTATTTGTGCTACAGGGAGGTAGATGGGCGTCACAGTTCAGTAGAGAAGGACACGTCATGATTTATGAAGACGGAGAATGGCTGAACATCCATAATAAAGACCTACCCATTGTGGCTGATTTGTATAATCCTCTTGATTTTATGACTGTAGCGGTTGACCCTAAGGACAAACATCACTTCTTCGTCACATCTTACGGAATGGGATTATATGAATTCAAAGAAGATAAATTGTTCAAACACCACACCTTTGACAATAGTGCCATCCCCACTATATTTCCGAGCGCAATACCGAGTGTAAAATACAGATACATGCGCACGGATGGATTGACGTATGACAAAGAAGGAAATCTGTGGGTAGTCAGCGCAGAAGTACAAAACGGACTGAATGTCCTGTCTAAAAATGGTCAATGGTATGAGTTAGGCTATAAAAACGTACTTAATCACACCACTTTAGGTAGCATCCTCATTCCAAATGAACGAGAGTCAAACCGCAAGTGGCTAATGTCTCATAGAATTACATACGGCATTATCTTCTACGATGATAATGGTACACCCTATGATAAAACCGATGACAATGCACGCCTTCAATCTAATTTCGTTGATCAAGATGGAAACACCCTGAACCCTTCTGAATACTACTGTATGGCGGTTGACAACAATGGGGCTGTATGGGTAGGAACCAACGAAGGACCTTTGGTTTTTCCAAACCCCGGAAAGACCTTTGGTACAAATCAATGTACACGTATTAAGATTCCAAGAAACGACGGAACAAATGCTGCCGACTTCCTACTGACCAACGAACAAATCAATGCTATCATGATTGATGGTGCCAACCGAAAATGGATTGGAACAACTGCTTCGGGGCTCTATCTGATGTCTGAAGACGGGAAAACTACCTTAGCACATTTTACTACACAAAACAGTCCTTTACTGTCTAACCAAATATTCTCCCTGGCAATGAATCCTTCCACTGGAGAAGTTTTTGTTGGTACTGGTGCCGGACTCATGTCCTATCAAAGCGACGTTGCTGACGGAGAAGAAAACCTACAGACTATTTATGCCTATCCTAATCCGGTGAAAGAAGACTTTACCGGAGTGATAACCATCAAAGGACTAATGGAAAACACCATTGTCAAGATAACTGACTTATCGGGTAATGTCCTATGTGAAACACGCTCAAATGGTAGCTTAGCCACATGGGATGGATGCGACAAATGGGGAAGACGTGTCAATACGGGCATCTATTTTGCTATCTGCGTCTCTGAAGATGGAATAGAAAAAGGACGAACCAAAATATTATTCATCCAATAATTCGCATCATTAATTCTTAATATAGGTTTATAAAAAATTAAATAGTGAATAAACAAAATCTCAACCGCTTAATTACTACGGTTGAGATTTCGTTTATCTAATAAACTCCCTCTTATGTAAAACTGACCTGCCTAAGGGAATTCGCTGTATGAAGTAACAACGGTTTCGCTATCCTTAAAGAAACGGTTTTTCTTTTACCGCTTCAAGGATATTTTACAACAACGCTATTCTATATATTTTCTCACTTCTTCTTTATCATCAAAATGATATTTCACACCTTTGATGATTTGATAATCCTCATGTCCTTTACCGGCAATGAGTATCACATCTCCTCTTTGAGCCAACATACATGCCACCTTTATTGCTTCATGTCTATCTATTATCACGAGAGTACGCTTCA
>JAGBUF010000057.1 GCA_017630975.1 Paraprevotella sp.
GCATTGACGCACCTTCATACCGAAATTAAACAATTTAACAGTCGTCTCACCCTTTGCACGGATACCTTGTTCAATATTCTTCTTGAAAGTTTTTGCCAAAGCCGGCACACTTAAAATAAAGTGCGGTTTCACTTCTTTAATGTTGAGAGGAATATTCTTCAAACTTTCCAGAGGAGTACGTCCCACCTGAACGGTAGCTGCAGTTGCTCCCTTTGACATCATGATATAGAATCCAACAACATGGGCGAAACAATGATCAAGAGGAAGGATGATCAATGTACGCCAGGTTTCATCTATATCCACCAAAGTCAATGCCTGCTCCACATTGGCAGTATAGTTACGATGCGTCAACACGACACCTTTTGGGTCGGCAGTTGTTCCGCTGGTATAGGTAATGGTAGCATAGTCATCATTCTGTATAGAGTTGGCAACAGCCAAAAACTCTTCTTCAGTATGTGAAGCCAAGAAGTCATCACCCATCTTCAATACATCTTCAAGAGCTACCTCCTTATCTTCATAACTCTCTTGCTTATCAAAAACGATAATCTTTTGTACATCAGCGAGTTTTTCCTTTATGCTACGAATTTTCTTCAACTGTGTTCCTGACACCATTACAAACTTCACGTCACCATGCACAAGACGGAACAACAGGTCGTTACTCTCTTCCAATTTAATGCTAAGAGGAACATTGATGGCTCCGGCATAGAACATAGACAACTCACCGATGACCCACATGTTGCGACCTTCGCTCAACAATGCCATCGTATCGCCTTTCTTAACTCCTAATGCCTGAAGTCCGGCTCCTAAACGGTATACCTGTTCCTTAACCTGCGCATAGGTTGTCGGCTCAAATTTCTTGGCAGTCTTTTCCAACAAAAAGGTGTTGTTTGGATACTGCCTTACTGAGGCTTCGAATAAATCTACAAGTGTTTTTTTCATTGTTTCTTGGTTTATATAATAGTAATATTGTTATCTGTCACTTCGTTCTATCATGGAACGTATTTTCTGGTTCAAACCATTGCATTGCATCAATGTCTCCAATGTCATGTGCATACGGTAACGCCAATAATTATGTGGATCAGACGGAATATTGATACGTTCAAAATTCACGTCAGGATAGCGCAACTTTTCATCCATTGATAACCAATCCTGCCAAGACACGAGGCACAACATGGACGGAGAATACAAATGACGCGCTACCACCTCCTCACACAACCATGCGGGCATTACAGTTGGTGCAATACCATCTTTCTGAAGAATCTCATTAAAATACTGTTGCGTACGCTCTTTGTCTTCTTCCCACCACCCGCGCAAGGTCGGCATATCATGAGTAAATATCGTGGCTACACTTGGGTACGGGTTCTCTTCCAAACGACCGAAACGTATTCCATATTTTTTCGGCATCGTTTGAATCTCAAGCGTTAATATGTGCAAGTCGTTCATCACCCAAGGCACACACTCCGGAACCATACCCAAATCCTCAGCGCAAACCAACATTTGCGTTGCGTCAACCAATACGGGCAACTTCTGCATGGCTTGGTCGTACCAAAAGTCATTATGGCGATAAAAATAATAATCGTTGTAGAGTTTATTGAAAGCTTCCCTTTCCGAACCACTCAACGTTTGGTATAAATAATCATGTTGAGCCGATATACGAGGATGATATTTGCCTTTCTCTTTGGTATCTTCAACAAACAAAACATTACTAATCAAAGCATAAAGTCCCTCACGCAACATTATATCAGCATCACTCGTTCTATCATAGAATGCTGCTTCCACCTTACGCTGTGTTTCGTATTCGGGCTTCATTTCGTACCAATCAGCACCAACTCGTGTAAGGTAGGACCCTTTGACATTTTCTGCCTCCTTACCAAAAATCTTTTCCAATACCCAATCGTTGATATAGGGCTTTGTGAAATAACTCTTTCGGAAGCGCAATCCATAATTTTCTATCTCTTCTACCGACATAGGCAATGCAGGAGAAAAATGCCCCAACAAACCATGCACAGCATCGGTCGGTATTTCCCAAATACGGAAAAAGCCTAAGACATGATCAATGCGATAAGCGTTAAAATATTCCGCCATTTTCTTGAAACGGCGCACCCACCAACTGCAGCCATCCTTACGCATGACGTCCCAATTATATGTAGGGAAGCCCCAATTTTGTCCGTTGACAGAAAAATCATCGGGTGGCGCACCTGCCTGTCCGTTCATGTTAAAGTAGTAGGGTTCAACCCATGATTCCACACTGTGACGACTGATGCCAATGGGAATA
>JAGBUF010000058.1 GCA_017630975.1 Paraprevotella sp.
AACTCCCTATCTTCCGTGGTTTTGATGATGTGTTCTATATGCCGCATAGCCGTCATACCGAAATACATCGTGAAGATATTTTAAAGAACAAGGAATTGACACTGATTGCAGAATCACCATTGTCGGGCGTGAGTATGGTCATGGCTCGCGGTGGACGTGAGATTTTTGTTACCGGACACGCAGAGTATTCGCCTTATACATTGGATACGGAATATCGCCGTGACTTGGACAAGGGGTTGCCGATAGAAAAGCCTATTAATTATTACAAGAACGACAATCCGGACGAAGGACCACTCGTAACGTGGCGTGCCCATGGTAATCTATTGTTCTCTAATTGGTTGAACTATTACGTATATCAAGAAACCCCTTACGATATAAATAGTATTAAATGATACGTCAACGTCCGATAGAATTATTGGCACCGGCACGTAACGTGGAGTGCGGAATGGCTGCCGTAGATCATGGCGCCGATGCTGTATATATTGGCGCAGCTAAATATGGTGCGAGGGCAGCAGCCGGCAACTCTGTGAAAGATATTGCCCGGTTGGTGGCTTATGCCCATACATATCATGTTAAAGTCTATGTGACCATCAATACGATTTTAAAGGATGAGGAATTGTCTGACACCGAAAAAATGGTATGGGAACTCTACCGTTGTGGTGTAGATGCTTTGATTGTACAGGATATGGCAATGCTACGACTTCATCTGCCTCCGATACCCTTACATGCCAGTACGCAGATGGACAATCGTTCGGCGGATAAGGTGAAGTTTTTGCAGCAGAATGGTTTCAGTCAAGTCGTTTTGGCTCGCGAGTTGTCATTGCAAGAGATTAAGGACATTCATGAGCAGTGCGATATTCCTTTGGAGGTGTTTGTTCATGGTGCGCTATGTGTCAGCTATAGCGGTCAGTGCTATGTCTCGCAACATTGTTTTGGACGGAGTGCCAATCGTGGTGAGTGTGCTCAATTCTGTCGTTTGAAATTTGATTTGCAGGATAGCGATGGTCGTGTTGTTGAGAGGGGTAAGCATCTTTTGTCCTTGAAGGATATGAATAGGAGTGAGGACCTAGAGCGATTGTTGGATGCCGGAGTTTCGTCGTTAAAAATAGAAGGACGATTGAAAGATGTGGCATACGTGAAGAATGTCACTGCCTATTATCGGAAGAGACTTGATGATATTTTTGTCAAGCGTAATGAATATCGAAAGGCTTCGTCGGGTCATGTCACCTTAAAGTTTATACCACAATTGGAGAAGAGCTTTAACCGTGGATTTACACGCTATTTCCTTGACGGAAGAACTTCGGATATTTTTTCTTTTAATACCCCTAAATCTTTAGGAGAGGAAGTTGGAATAACTAAGGAAATCAGAGGTAACTATATCGTTGTGTCAGGTGTCAAATCATTTGCCAATGGTGACGGACTTTGCTTTATAGACGAAAAGGGGGTATTGCAGGGTTTCCGCGTAAATAGAGTAGATGCCAATAAGATATACCCCATGGAAATGCCGCACATCCGTCCCAAGACTCGTTTGTTTCGCAATTATGATAAGACGTTTGAAGATGAATTGGCGCGCCCTTCAGCTGTCCGTAAGATTTCCGTTTCGTGGCTGTTGACTGAATATACCGAAGGATTTGTATTGCAGTTGCGTGATGAAGACGATGTGATGGTGAGTGTGTCTTTTCCTTTTCAAAAGGAATTGGCAAGGAATTCGCAGGCGGAAAACATCAAGGTGCAGTTGAGCAAATTGGGCAACACCCCATTTGAGGTGTTTGATACAGTGGTCGAATTGCAAGAAAATTGGTTTATTCCCTCGTCCGTTTTGTCTGAATGGCGCAGGGTAATGGTGGAACGGTTGTTGAAAGCCAGAAAAATAAATTATCATTATTCATTGCGGGCTTTACCAACTCCTTTTACCGATTGGTTGGATGAGCAGCATGGCAAGAAAAAGATGGTGTTCGCACCTGAAACATTGACTTATCTGGCAAACGTTATGAAC
>JAGBUF010000059.1 GCA_017630975.1 Paraprevotella sp.
CTTTGGTTATTTGCATCCTTTGTTACAGAATATCCAAAATACTTTTCTTCTACTGCATCGTCACTATAAAAGGCAAAAAAATCCGAATCTCCATTCATCGGATAGTAAATCTTATTGTTATTGGTAGAACCGAAATAGTTTAATTCCCATACATTATCCAACGAATTTAATATCGGCATACAAGTCAAATGAGCAAATGCAACATTCTCATCAAAACATGCTGTTTTTGCGATTGACCATTCTCCATTATTCACATTTGCAGTAGTCATCAGCACACGTACTTTTTCATTTCTCCAGCTCACATCTTCACCAGCCATTCCACCAACTGTACCAGTTCCGCGCTTTGAATTTTCTGTAACCGTGATACCATTGTTTGACATTCCCAATACTACAGGTGTCATTCCTTGTTCTTCAAATGTTGACGAAGAATCAACAATTTCTGTGTCGTTTGTACAAGCACAGAATGCAACTGCTAAAGCAGCCACCCAAACAAAATTCTTTTTCATTTCATTGTGTGTGTTAAGTTAAACATAGAATATATTTATCATTTTATTTCTTCTTCAGTATTATCCTCAGGATCCTTACCCGCTTCTATAAAGATATTATCCCCATCTGTTTCCCATTCCGGAACGTCTGCAATTTTTATATTTATTTCCTGCGGTCCATAAATATAAATCTGTATCGTATATTGTTTTCCTGGTTTAAAGGATTCATTAGATTGCAACTTAATTGTATATGAAGCTTGGTATGTCATCGGAGTAGAATCTAATATATCTCCACTACCATTTCTATGCACATAAGCATAATTTAAAAGCAAAGTGTACTCATCTTGTGGCGGTGCAACTATAGAATTTGCTACAGTGATAGGTTCTGTATCAAAAAGTTGAAAACCTTCTGTAAGTGCCGGATGTTGTTTTCCTACTTCTTCAGTTACATTAGGTATAACTTTTGCATGAATATATGTTTTATTGGATGATGTATTAGGACTGAATCTCAGAATCTCATTTTTTTTATATATATCCTCAAAATTGTCTTTTGTCCATGCATCATCTGCAACAATCATTTTTCCTTGAGTTGGAGTTTGCAATCTAACTGCTGTAATGATAACATCTTTATAATTTTCTTCGCCTTGTTTGTTCTTCACTCCTTTCACTTGCAAATCAAAACGCGTAAGCAAATGTTTCAAATAAAATTTAGGTTGAATGCCTCGGTGACCTGCAATGGTACTATAAATAAGCTCTTGACCATAATTTGCAAGCAATTTTGACTCATCACCATTATCTGCATTACCTTTTATAATTTCTGCAATCTCTTCATCAGTGTGATAAGCAAAGCCACAAAGTAAATCTTGTGTTCCGTCAATTTTTATTGGTAACAATAGTCGCGAGTGGTTATTGTCAATCTCCAATGATTCACCTTCTGCAGCATCATCTGCATAATAAATAAAGAATTTATATTTACAACTTTGTCGTTCCGGGCTATAAAAGAACGTTTTTGTAGGATCATCTGCAGGGACCAATGAAAAATCATTCGTTTCGCTACTTAACCTAAAAGGTTCATTATACATTAACGAATAAACAGATGGTGCATTCCCATAAACGTAATTGGCTTTCTCCGGTTCTATAGAATTGTGTGACAAAAAAGCAAAGACATTAAACCTCGCATTCAACCAATCCTCACGATCAGTTTCATAGCTATCAAAAATACCATCACTCTTACTATCACGAGAGTTTCGTTTGGGCATTACTATTGCATATTCTGGATCAGTTAGTCCCATCATAATAGGCACCTTGTCCTCCATATGTTCATTAGATGTAAAACTATTGTCCACAGCTGGCAGATATAATTCCGGATAAGACTTATCACATGCCACAAAGCATAATAAGAAGAGAAAAAACGTATATACTTTCAATCGCTTTATATTCATCTTGTTCATTCTTAAATATCAACTTCAATCAATTCTATGTGCTCCCAATTATCAACTCCTTCCTCTTTGGTATCAAGGATTTTATCTTTTGTAATTTGTAAATTGGTAGGTATTACCAACACTCTTCCCCTACAAGATTGTTGAATATCGCCAGTTTTTATATTCTTCTCCAAAAGTGGCGCATTCTCTAAAATGTGATAGAGATTAATTCCTGCTCGAAATATCTTATTATATTTCAATCCTTTATCATCATACATGTGAGTATAGACATTTATTTGTAATATTCCTGGCCCTGTTATAAGACCAGGAGAATAACTTCTTACCAATCCAGCTACATTTACCACTCCTGAAACTTTAAGTGGAGCCATCAATGTAGGATCATCTGCCCGCTCACAAGTCGGTTCAAACAAAACCTTATACGTCTTTGATATATCAACCGTTCTTGAAGAAGGTTTCAATTCACGTGGAATACCGGACAATTCTGCCTTAAGTGAATCTACACAAATACCTGCATCTTTTTTGGCTATAACGAAATCAAATTGTAACCTCTGTGTAATAGGATTAGGAGTAAGAACACAAGGTAACTCCACATCCTTATCACCATCATCAGGAACTTCGAAATTAGGAAGAACAGAATAATAAATCGGTTCAACCTCGCTTAATACATAGGAAGAATAAGGGTTTCTATCAACCCAATTCTTGTACTTTTCAAAATGAGGGTGCTCCGTCAAATTATCATACACCTTATATTTAATACTTAGTTTCTCCAAGTCGGTCAATTCATTAAATTCACTGTTTGCAATATTTTCAAATGCGGAACTATTCCCATTATATGTTATAACATCATACATTCCAGGGCGCATCCAAATATAACTCTCCGAAAACTCTCCAACATTCAATGATGAAGTATTCTCATTTCTTTTATTTTCGCGTTCATCCATTGGAAAAACCAATATGCCACCATTATTCTCCGTTTTAGAGGACACTATAAATCCATATTTATATGTATTGATAGGACGGAAAGCTATCACATTCATACTATCAGGAATACTTTCTTCAGAAAAAGCATCATTCCAAACAAACCTAAAATCAATAAAAGTTCTATGGGGATGCTCATAACGACAAATATCAACTTCCGTATTGCAAGCCCAAAACGTAAGGGTAAATATTACCTTGAACAGATTTCTATTTATTCTCTTTCTCGACATCCTTTTCGTTTTTTTCCGAAACTTTCTTACGTTCTTTATCAGTTATCTTCTTGGTTCCTTTTTTTATTTTCCTTTTTGAGACTATCGTTTTCTTTTTGTTTCTTTTTCTCCTCATGTGGAGTTTCTTCCTTTTCTACTTTTTCTTTATCAGACCGTTTAGCCCTCTTCGTATTCTCTTTCAACTCTAAATTTGCCCTTCTCTCTTCTATTTCATTTTCAATACGATCTTTCCATTTATTATATCGTAAATGTCCATCTTTCACTTTTTCTCCGATAGATCGGAAACGATATACAAACGACAATCGCAGTTCTTGTATCACCGGATAAGGACGGAAGTGCCAGTCATTCGTTCCTGCATATTCATAACAAGAACTTTCTTCTATGTACTTAAATTGGTCGTATTTTGTATATTGCGCTGCAATAACAAGACCGAGTTCTAAATCTATACTCTTGCCATTCTTAAAGGGATAAAGAGGTATGCTATATCCACCTGAAAAACCAAAATTATAATTTCTTCCTTGCTGTCCATTGCGCCCCAAACAATAGGTAAATTGTTCTGTCCCTAAATGTACTCCCATATAGTAGGCACGCCAATAACGCGGTTTTTTGAATGTTCTACCAGAAGTAAAATTATTTCTTGTTTTACGGAAAAACCATCGGAGACGACTTACTGTGGTATCACGTCTTACTTGCTTATTACCATATTTATCCAAATACACTTTACCGTTTTCTATGATTTTTTTGCCATCAACAGTGTCATTAATCATTGCATAATTAAACAACTTTTCTGCAGGTTGATCTTGAGAGCCTCCCATACCTGTTCTCCAGTACTTACGCCCTTCTATTGCAAATGAAGATACATTATAAACTATTCTCGGATTGATAGAATGCTTTGTATTCCAATTATACTTTCCTTTCAGCAATATGGAGTATTGATTCTGAGGAGTTCCTGTAAAATCCAATTCCACCCCTATATTCGGAGTTGTCAAGACCCAATCCATGGCATTGGTATGGAATGAAAAACGCTTGAAGAAGGACAACGTATCGCCCATTGCACCGTCATGCGATTGTGCAGACAAGCACAAAGAGAACGATACCATCGTCCACCCTAAAAGCAATTTGAGCAAATATTGTATTTTACGATTTTCCACGAACAATCCTCATTTCAAACGGTCTAACCGCTATGCCTTAACTTTTGTATACAAACTTTTGCAAAAGTACATGTTTGAAGAGGGAATAGGGCTGCTTGAGTGTTGCGCTATTCGCTACATATTGTAGCCATATTGACAACACAATCTTTTGTATTAAGTTCAGTTGTATAGTGTCTAAAGAAATCGTATGAAAGTATAACAGAGATGCGATACAACAATTGGGTATCTACACTGTCTTTACGAAATAATTTGTACACATTGGTTCTGTCGCAACACAATTCTTTGGCGAACCATGTTACGGAGCGTCGTTGACTACGAAGTTCTTGTTCAATCAAATTCCCAATGTGTACCATATAACAAGAGCGCAAACCATCCGTCGCTTATCATCTATCTGGGGTACCGCCAAGTAACCGTGAACAAAAATAAGCAAGGATAGTTCACGCCCGTAGGACGCGAACTCCCAGTAGCTTATTCTCCGTTCTTCATTTTTGGCGGTTTTCAGATAGAGAGAATAAGAGCTAAAAGCTCGTAATATTCAGCAAAAACGGAATCGCTATTCCTTATGATTATCTTTTATAGATTCTTTTTCGTTTATTCTTTCATTATAACAATGATTCCACAAAGGTAGAAATAAAAAACAATAGCCCCAAAATCCACAGCTATCATTACGCACCTACTCCCCACTGAGGTCAACGATATACGATAGGATTTCTACGGCTTCTTTTACCGAATGAACATCTTTGATAAGCATTGAACGACGTTCCTTGACTTCGCGCAGTTGACAACGATGCATGTTCATCGTCATGTATTGGATACACTGTCCGAAAGCCTTACTCTGGAAATATGGACTATCTTCTTCTTTCACGAAATAGAGAGACATACGACCGGCTTTCAAGAAGATTTTCTCCGCTCCCAGATGTTTTCCTAACCTACGCAATGCGACGACACGAATCAGTTCTTCGCCCTCGGGAGGTATCTCGCCGAAACGGTCCTTCATCCTGCTGCGGAATGCTTCTACATCTTCATCCCGCTCCAGACTGTACAACTCTCGATAGAGCAACATACGTTCACTGCTACTGGGCACGTAGGATTCCGAAAACGACATTTGCAAATCACTTTCCAAAGCACAGTCATCCACAAAGGTATCACCACTCAAATCATTACCTTTACGAATTTCATCGGCATATAGTTCTTTGAACTCCTCATTCTTCAATTCCTTGACAGCCTCCGAAAGGATCTTCTGATAAGTTTCATACCCCAAATCGGCAATAAAGCCACTCTGTTCAGCTCCCAAAAGGTTACCTGCACCACGAATGTCCAAATCCTGCATAGCGATATGTATACCTGAACCTAAATCGCTGAAATTCTCAATCGCCTGTAAGCGGCGACGGGCCTCTGCAGTCAGTCCAGCCAACGGAGGCGCCATCAGATAGCAGAATGCCTTTTTGTTGCTTCGCCCCACTCGTCCGCGCATCTGATGCAGGTCACTCAGTCCGAAGTTTTGTGCCCCATTGATGATAATCGTATTTGCATTGGGGATATCTACTCCACTTTCTATAATCGTGGTGGAAATCAACACATCATAATCGTAGTTGACAAAGTCGAAAATAACCTTTTCCAACTCCTCCGGTGCCATCCTGCCATGTCCC
>JAGBUF010000060.1 GCA_017630975.1 Paraprevotella sp.
AAGAAAAAAATCCCTGCATTTTTAAATACCTGTGTTACTGATATTAATGAACACGCATATTCAGAAACTGTTAATATTGATAATCTTGCTCACATGTGCAATGTTTCTACCAACCATCTTCTTCGTGTTTTTAAAAGTGAGTATGGTATATCCCCTAAAAAGTACATTAATAATTTAAAGGTAGAAAAGGCAGCAGAATATCTTGTTACAACCGACCTTACTATCGGAGAAATATGTGAAAAAACAGGCTTTAACGATTTTTCCTATTTTTGCAGAACATTTAAATCAAGGTTGGGAAGCTCCCCAAGTGAGTACAGGGAAATATCAGAAGGAAAACATATAAAGTAAAAGGACGCGGGGGCGTCCTTTTAAAATGCAAAGTGCAAAATGCAAAATTAAGGTATCCCTTCTGTAAAATCAGCACATAGGTAAGTAATTTGTGTCAGGACATAGGTAAGTCGGTGGTAAGTGCAGGTAAGTCCTTTGTCAAGGTGGAGATTGCAAATTTTCGCATTGCGTAAAGTTTGCAATACTACCTTGACAAGATAACATATTATACAATTGAATCAGGTGAAAACACAGTATGTGTTTTTGCCTTAACAAATAATATATTTTCATTTTAATTCTTCTAACGGAATAAAGCAATACGAAATCGTATCTAATGTTCCAAGAAGAAAATCAGATAAAAATACATGATATGTATTCTCATCTATGCACTTCAACCCAACGGTTAATCCTCTTAAAGAATAACCTATGACTACACGAATTCCATTGACGATAATTTCTCCGCTACCAATAACTTTTCTTCGTTCAAAGCCGATGGGATATTCAATATCGTCATAATCTCCGGCATATTTTCTTGGTGATGAAATGTATATTTCATCAGGAGTTCGCATACCAAGCGCCTCGTTAGGGCGAATAGTGTTATACTCTTTAACCCATGCATCAATAACGACTTGGTTGGCTTTAACACCTCCGGAAATTTTGCCTTCGATTTCTCTTGCGATATCTGCGTGCATACGTTCTAATGAGCCATTTTGTCCGGGTGTACCTTTTTCGGTACGATCCGGAATAATACCAAGAGTTATCCACCAAGCAGACAAACATGTAAGAGAAAGCAGACCATTTGGTGAAGAAAACGGAGTGCCATTGTCGCTGCGAATTACCTTCGGTAATCCATACTCCTTGAACAATTCCGTCATAACTTCACGAACAGCTTGAGAGGTTTTGGACTGCATAAGCTTAACACATAGTATTTTTCGTGATACAAGGTCTCTGACGGTAAAAGGTTCACAAATCTCACCATCAGATTTCCACCAACCTTTAAAATCTATTGCCCACACATCATTAACCTCTTTGGGCTGAATATGTTGATGCAATCGTCGACAATCTTTAGAAGGTGGTTTAACTTTACGCTTTTTAACAAGATTTGCTTTAGATAAAACTCGGTTTACACTGCTAAGAGATGGAACGACCATTTCTGGATGAGCCTTAGCATAAAGTTCACGTATTTTCTTAGCACCCCAAAAGGGATGAGCAGTTTTCAAAGCAATCAGATCAATAACTGTATCCTCGGCTAAGGCGTTAGGATGTATATCAGGTGAACGAGACTCTTCCAAGAGTCCAGATTTTCCTTTTTCAAAAAATCTATTTTTCCATTTATGCCCGGTCTTTTCTGAAATGCCAAAATCAGCACATATATGTTTGAATGGTTTTTCTGCTTTAAGCATGGCATTGATAAATTGTGTTTTTTCGTACATAACATTGGTCTCCTTCCATGGCATTAATACCACCCCTTTCGATGGTATTATATCATAAAGACTTACCGATGTGCTGACACAAACACTTACCGATGTGCTGACACATTCGACTTACCGATGTGCTGAAACCGGACACTTCGGGATAAATTAAAAAGGCTTCTCCTTGAGTTTGTCGTTAAGAAAACACACTGTGTTTTTAGACAAATGGAAGGCGACATCAAGTCGCCCTTAGAAGAGCGAAGCGACTCCTTAATCAGAAGGTGGGTTGCGTAAGCAACTCGGATGAGGTGGCACCGTTTATCATATTATCTTTCACGGTTGCAGATGCAACCTACACCTCATCAGTCACTACGTGAAAGGGCAAATTGTCAAGCAAGCGCAACATAAATTTCTTTAGGTGATTTCCATCCAAGACATTTACGGGGACGG
>JAGBUF010000061.1 GCA_017630975.1 Paraprevotella sp.
GAAGGATTTGTTGTTGGACAAATCAAAATCTCCGTCAGTGGGTGTAACCAGTGCGAAAGAAAATTTAGGTGAACTGCAGAATAAAGGTATCGAGTTCCAGGTGGATGGTTATATCTTCAGAAACCGTGACTTTAATTGGAAGTTGGGAATGATGGGGTACATCAACCGTAACAAGATTACCAAAATCAGTTCGGCTTTGGAGGAAATGAATAAGGAGAATGCAGTTTTGTCATCTAATACGACGACTCCTTTGCCACAATATGCAGAAGGTGAGTCGGTAACTTCCCTTAAATTGGTACGATCAGCAGGTATTGATCCGGCAACGGGTAAAGAGATTTATATCAAACGTAACGGTGAATATACTTTTGATTACGATGTAGCAGATAAGGTTTGGATCGGAGATACTGAACCAGCATTTACCGGAAGTATTAATACGTCATTGTACTATAAGGGATTCAGTATGTATGCGTTGTTCAGCATGCGTTGCGGAGCATGGGTGTACAATACAACACGAGCATCTAAAGTAGAAGGAGCAGATCCGAAAGAGAATGCCGATCAACGTGTGTTTGATGATAGATGGAAGAACCCAGGTGATGTTGCTATTTATAAAGATATAGCTGATACATCTACTCCGAAGCAAACAGACCGTTTTGCGGAGAAAGAAAATACGCTTACTCTGACGTCTTTAAATTTGACATACGAGTTCTCTGACAAAATATGTCAGAAGTTACACATGCGTAATTTACGTGTGGGTATCAATTTCACGGACTTGTTCCGTTTGTCAACGGTCAAGATTGAGAGAGGAACAGACTATTTATACAGTCAAGGGTTTGAACTTACGTTAAGTACAATTTTCTAAGCTATGGCAAGTATGAAGAAACTAACAAAATCGATATATATGATCGCTGCGCTGTTCCTTTTTACAGCGTGTGAAAACTTCTTGGACATAACTCCGCAGGGACAAGTGAAAAGAGATGATTTATTGTCTACAAATCAAGGAGTAGAGGATGCCATGTATGGTGTTTATGCGCAAATGCGTAGCCGAAGTTTATATGGTGCTGAATTGTCTTATTCGGCATTGGATGTTATGGCTCAATATTTTGAATCATACGGAAACAAGAAAGTAGAAGCCTTGTTGAAATACGATTACAACTACTCTTCTGTAGAGTCTTTGTTTGAGGGAACATGGATCAGTATGTATAAAAACATATCCAATGTCAATTCAGTGCTGAGTTGTGATTTGGTTAAGAATGCGACAGCATATCCTGCCAAGATATATCGCGGTGAGGCACTTGGTATGCGTGCGTTTATGCATTTTGATCTGTTACGTATATTTACAGAGCAGATTACTCTAAATCCTGAGGCTACAGGAATACCTTATGCTACTGAGTTTTCTCTGAATACTCCGGCTTTCTCTACAGCAGCAAAGGTGTATGATAATATTCTCGTTGATTTATTGAAAGCAGAGGAACTCTTGGCCGACGAAGGACAATATGAAGGTGAACGTGCCTTTATGACCATGAGACAAATTCACTTTAATGTACATGCTGTTCGTGCGACTTTGGCACGTGTGTATTTGACAATGGGTGATTATGATAATGCATTGAAATATGCGAATAAAGTGATAGCTGAGGGGGGTAGGACATTGCTGAAATACAATGAGATAAAAGGAGATGTGGAAGGCATTTTGTCTCGCAAGGAATGTATTTTTGGTATTCAATCCTCTACTGATTTCTATTCTAATGTCTATAGTGATTTGTGGTTGAGTACTTCATTCTATTCTTTAAATCCAAGACCGGACTATGATGCCGTATATACTGCAGGAGGTGAAGAAGATTATCGTGTGGCAGCATATTATGAAACACAGGCAGTTGGATCTGTTCGTTTTGTGAAGTTGATAGATAGATATAAAGTGAATGGTGATGAATACAATCGTCCTGCTGATGTGATTCAAGGTATCAATATGATTCGTCTTCCCGAAATGTATTATATTGCTTCAGAATGTCTGATGAATAAAAACCTATTGAAGGAGGCTGTAGAAATGTTGAACAAAGCGAGAGCCAGTCGTGGTGTAACAGAAATGGATGTCAATACAACGACCGCATCAATGTTGGCGGATGCTATTAACAACGAGAGGTATAAGGAATTAGTGGGTGAAGGGCAGACGTTCTTCAATATGAAGCGTCATAATATGCCGATTACAACGATCGAAGGAGCAACGTTGTCTGCATCCAACAATATTTATGTGATACCTATACCAGATGTAGAGTATGAATATCGCAACTAAAAAAGAATGATTATGGAAAAGATAAAGATATTTTTATGCGCAATCCTATGTCTTCCTGTCTTCATGGTGGTCATGACATCATGTAATGATGAGAACTATTTGTGTTATGACGAGAACTATTCCGGCTTATATTTCACCAATGATACCATGCGTTATTCGTTTGGAGTGACTCCTGCAGAGGTGAGAACGATGGAATATAGAATTCCGGTAGCGTTGATGGGTAAGCCTTCAGATTCAGATAGAACTTTCTCCTATCGTATTGAGATGGAGCATACTTCTGCAGAATATGGTGTGCAATATGAAATCCGTGAACCGGTGATACGTGCTGATTCAATCCAAGGCTATATTCCAATCGTGTTAAATAGAGACGAATTGAAGGGCGACCATAAGAGTGGATATGTCAGATATCGTTTGGATATCAGATTGGTAAAGGATAATCAATTTACTCCTACGCTCTCACCTGCTGACGAAGTGTGTGTGCTCTATTTTGACAATGCAGTGGAACAACCTAATTGGTTGGATGCCGATGGAAACAAAATATGGACCGAATATCGATTTGGAAAGTGGCATCCTTTGAAGTATATCAAGATGGTGGAATTTTACCAGCAAATAGCTAATATTCAGCCTGAAACTTACAAAAACATGGTGGAGATTTATGGAGAATATTTGGAAAAGGTTCCTTATGGTGATCCGCATACCTATATGACAATCATGAAGAAGTATGTGTATAAGCCTATGTATGATTATTTTAATGATCCTGCCAATAAAGCTGATATTGAATCTCTTTATCCTGATTTTCCATTTGATTTCCCCGATCCGTATAATTGGATCGCTCCCATGTCATAAAACATAGAATTAAAGTTATCATTATGAAAATAAGAAATATAATATATCTATTGTCGCTTACCCTTTTAGCATCTTGCTTTAAGGATGAAACCACTCATGCAACCGGAGCTATTTCTGAAATTAGTATTATTGAGGGAAGTGTAAAGGATGTTTATGATATAGACAAGAATGAAACTTTGGTGATAACTCCACGTGTAGCTCAGACCAATAAAGAGAAAAAGGTTACATTTATTTGGGAAGTGGAACAAGAGATTCATTCTATTGCACCTCAATTCAAATATGAAGGAAAGGATTTAGGTAGTTATACTTGTCGTTTGATTGTTGAAAATGAAGATGGAAGAACTTTCTTTCCGTTTACCTTGAATGTCAATTCTCCATATGAGGAGGGCATTACAGTGTTGAGCCACGATGAGAATGGCAAGAGTATGCTTTCTTTTATGTTGAAGCAAAGAGAGGAGGGAGTCAAGGATTTCTTTGTCGAAGGTGATTGCTTTGCATTAAACAATCCTGAATATCAATTCGCAGAGCATGCAGTGGATATCGTACAATGTCGCAAAACATTGATTGTGGCTTGTCAGGGAAATGAGCAAACAGGGCAACCGGGAACCATATACTATTTAAATGCCAAAACGTTGGTGGTCGAAAATATGCTTTCAGCCCCTGAATACCCCGATTTCCGTCCGTATAAGTTGATTATTCCAGAAAATGTTTATGCAGGTACTGCTTATCCAATCTTGTGTAAGAATGGAAAGGTGTATGAATTCTCTGAGTTTGAGGGAGCTATTGCGCAACCCACAAAATTTAAATCTGTATATTCTTTAAGCAGTATTTTATATGATTCAGGTTCTTCTATGTATAATAATGTGTATCTGTGGGAGAGTGCTACGAAAAACTTATGGATGCTTTATAATAGTTATGGACCTTATTTCATGAGCGAGAACCATCTAAATAAAGTAGTAGATGAAAAAGAAGCTACCAATTATATAGAGACAGCATTAAATGGCAAAGATCCGGGAGATATGGTGTTTATGTTTTTGCCAAGGACACCGGGTAAAACATCTCCTTATTCAGACCAAATTATTATGGTGACGAAGAAAGGTGCGATGTATTATCGTTTGAAAGTAGCGAATGGTTATTGGAGCTATAATGCGGAAGAAGGGGAGAATCTTCTGAGTGTTTACGATGGATTCAAAACGATTGGTTTCAGCACAGATATGACAGCTACTTCACCTTATGTAGCAACTACCTTATATGGTAACATGTATTATGCGAAGGGGAATACGATAAAGAGATGGAATTACTCTTTGGATATGCATTTGCAGCAAGCACAGAAGCATGCTACCGTTGGAAGTGCTGATGCAGTAATTACGGCAATGGAATTGAGCCCTAATCATGAGGAAACTTATGTGGCATTCTACGAACCTAATGAATCCGGCATGAATGGACATCTCTGGGTGTTGTCTACAGAGGATGGTAAATTGCTTAGACAGTACGATAACATCTGCTACCGTCCTACCAAAGTTATTTATAAGAAAAGATAAAAACGGCGAATATGAAAACTAGACTTTTGATGGGCTTCTGTTTGATGTGTATGATAGCATCAGTAACAGCCCAAACAATCAATGTTAAGGGCGTTTATCCTTCCGGTAATGTTGAAGAACTGGCATTGATGGTTGCTCCAATGGGGTATGGAGATGCGCAAGACATAGTAAAAGTTGTTGCAGATGATTCTGTATTTACTGCCAATGTAAAGTGTTCAGCCAATGGGTTTTACACGTTGTATGGTAACTGTAATGGTGGTCAACTTATAATGCCCATCTATCATCCTACAACCGGAGATATGGATTTCCTGCTACGTTTGAATGGGAATTGCCCACAAGTAGAGTCCGATAATAATAATGGGGCACTTTCAGCTTATAATTTGTTTACTTACCAACAAGGTCGTAAATTTTGGATGGGGACAGAAACTATAAATAAAGATGAAATATTCCCATTCTTACGTCAATATATGAATGCTGCCGATTCTATTGCTCAAACATATAATTGTGATGC
>JAGBUF010000009.1 GCA_017630975.1 Paraprevotella sp.
CATATAAAGATACACACGAGCCAATAAAGCATCTACAGCACCCTCCGTAACAAATGCAGCGTCACTTCCGATGCGTGTCACTAATTCATCAGCCTTATTGAGATCTTCCAATACTTGTGCGTACGAAGCCTCTAGTGTTGCACGTGGTTTCTTGACTGAACTTCCATCTCCTTCCCTGTAGTGTAAGTATAGTGGTACTCCCAACTTTTGTGTAGCAGTACTTGGTTCATAAGCCTCACAGTATGTGCGGATAAGATCTGCATAGGCTAAGGCACGCATAAAACGAACATCTCCCTCGTACTTATCCATTGTGGCTCGTTCGCTTTCTGTCTTGAGTGTTTGGCGTACTGTTTCTGCATGGTCCATGAAGAAGTTGCAGCGAGCAATGATTTGATACAATCCCCCATAGACACTAAGTAAAACACTTTCATTTGGAGTCGTTTCCCAACGATAAAAATTTCCGAATTGGTTGCTGTATCCTATTGAGGCATATAACAAATCGGTTTGAATTTCTGTCGCTTGTATCAAAGCTCCACTATATAGTGACGAATTTTTAAAACAACTGTACACACCAACAATGACTTGTTCTGCCGATTCTAAATTTGTCATAGCTTCCTCTTCAGCAACTGCTGTTTCAGGCACTTCTGTTAGGAAATCATCGCATGCCCCTAATGTGAGGAAAAGAAACCCAAAAATATATAATCTGAATGATTTCATATCTTATTTTATATTGCGTTAATAATGATTAGAACGTCACTTCTACGCCGAACGTAAATTGTCGGGACATAGGATAAGCAGCTTGGTAAACATTATTGCTTGATTCCGGATCCATTCCGGTAAACTTCGTAAAAGTCAGTAGGTTCTGACCCTGTGCGAAGATTCGTGCATATTCTATCACTTTTGTCTTTTTTAACCATTTTGCAGGAAGACTGTAACCCAAAGTTAAGTTCTTTAAACGCAAGAATGAGGCATCCTCTAATAAGTGGCTATCCATTTGGGGGTTGATACCGTAACGTGGGATGCTAGTAATATCACCCGGCTTTTTCCAACGATTAAGTAATTCTTTAGATTGGTTGAATGCCGTACTATACAAACCATTACTTTCATCAAAGAAACGGTCGTTGTTCAACATCCAACGATCTTTTACCCAACTGAATTGGGCACTGAGTGACAATCCTTTCCATGAAAAAGTGGTACCAAATCCTCCTTGCCATGGTGCGATTGCGGATTTACCCAACAATACCTTGTTTTCTTCGTTATATACATTGGTGATTTTTCCATCTTTGGTATACCATAATGCGTCACCATTTATAGGATTTACACCTGCGTAACGTACGGCATAATGTTCTCCGTAAGGATGTCCCACTTTTAATAATAAATTAGAACCGGGTATTTCGTATTCGTTCAATCCATTGTAGAGTTCAGTAATCTCGTTATGATTGAATGATGCATTGGCATTAACGTTCCAATAAAAATCGTTTATTTTTAATAGGTTTACATTCAGGTCAAGTTCTACACCACGATTGATCATGGCTCCGATATTATCCCATTCCATACTGGTTCCGTTTCCTAATGTAATGGGCACTTCCATGAGCATGTCAGTGGTTTTCTTGTTGTAGAATTCTACCGCTAACTGTATGCGATTGATGAATCCAAGTTTCAGTGCAAGATTGTAGGTTCCTAACTTTTCCCAGGTCAAGTCGCTATTACCGCGAGTATAGGGTGCAATTCCCGTCATTCCGGCATATTGAGGTCCTGCAGCAAAGAGCGACATATGGTCATAATTGGGGATGCTTGAGTTTCCTGATGTTCCATAACTAGTACTAATCTGTGCCATGTCAAGCCAATCCACGTCACTTAAGAATTTCTCCAGTTTTGCGTCCCACATCGCGCCAATTGACCAGAAATTTGCCCAACGGGCATCGGTACCAAACTTTGATGAGGCGTCGCGGCGGACAGATAAATCTATGAAATAATTACGCTTGAAATTATACTCGCCGCGAGCGAAAATTGACACATAGGTGGAGGCTGCCGAACTATCTTCCCATCCGGTGGTCATGGTTCCGGTACTTAAGGTAAGGAGTTTGTCGTTGGACTGTCCGCGTGTGCTGACAGAAAATGCGTCAGAACCGTTTTTTGTCACTTCATGTCCCAATAACAGGTTGATGTTGTGCGCGTTTTTGATAGAGAATGAATAGTTTGCAGTGTTCGTCCATGTCAGATTGAATACTTGAGCATATCCTTTTCCTACTGCACCACTACCATAATTAGAAGGGTATGACGGGAGCGAGGTGGTGTTGCTTCGTGTATCAGATGCATCAATACCCACCATGGTGCGCAATTTTAAATTTTCAATGGGGGAGAGTTCCAAGAAAGATGATGACATGATGTGCAATTTATTTCTTGTTAGAGGATTGGCTGCCAGATATTCCATAGGGTTTCCGTAAGCGCCCACCCATGAACCGTCTGCTGTTGTTGTTAGACTGCCGTCAGCTTTGTAGGGCGTCCAATAAGGCATCATGAATTTAGACGCCGAGATAGGAGCGAATACGCTGTAGTTTCCATATTCTGTTTCTTCCGATTCGGAATATGTTAAAGCCGTGTTTGTGCCAATCTTTAACCATTTGGTTGCTTCAGCCTCTATGTTGGCACGTAGGGTGTAGCGTTTGAAGTTAGAACCTACAGCAGTACCTTCTTGAGCGAAATAACCGGTAGAAACGAAGTAATTCATGGATTTAGCTCCTCCACCGATACTTGCTTCGTATGACTGGGTTGGGGCATTATCTTTGAAGACGATGTCTTTCCAATTTGTGTTAATCTTCTCCAAGGCCTCTCTGTCGTATTTTCCGGGAACGCGAATCCCTACCTCCTCTTCAAAGTCCAGGCGTTCGGTGGTGTTCATTTGATTCCATCTTCCTACGGCAAGATTGGAGAATCCGTATTGTGCTCGAAAAGTAACCTTTGCTTTGTCACCGGCATGTCCGCGTTTGGTGGTGATGA
>JAGBUF010000062.1 GCA_017630975.1 Paraprevotella sp.
GCACCGGCTTTTGCTTTACCAGGCTCTACTCCTTGGAGAACCATTACGGTAGGAGAGACTTTGAAGCCAATTGTGGAAACGACCATCCCTTGGGATGTAGTAGAACCTCGTTATGAAGCATCCTATGATTACCAGATGGGATGTGGAACCTGGAGTTGGATTCTCTGGCAAGATGGTAGTATCAATTACGATGATCAAGTGAAGTATATTGATCTGGCGGCAGCTATGGGTTTTGAATATTCGTTGATTGATAATTGGTGGGATACGAATATCGGTTATGAAAAGATGGAACAATTGTTTAAGTATGCCAAGAGTAAAGGTGTGGAACCTATTGTTTGGCATAGTTCCAGCGGCTATTGGAATGATATAGTTCAAGGACCGGTTAATTTGATGGATAATCCGATCCAACGAAAGAAGCAGATGAAATGGCTCAAGGACAACGGCGTGAAAGGTATCAAAGTAGACTTTTTTGGAGGTGACAAGCAGGAAACCATGCGATTGTATGAAGCTATTCTCAGTGATGCTAACGATTATGGATTGATGGTCATCTTCCATGGATGTACACTTCCTCGCGGTTGGGAACGTATGTATCCTAATTATGTGGGTAGTGAAGCAGTATTGGCTTCTGAAAACTTGGTGTTTACACAACGTTCTTGCGATATGGAAGCCTATAATGCAACGCTTCATCCTTTTATCCGTAATACAGTGGGAAGTATGGAATTTGGTGGTACATTCTTGAATAAGCGTTTGAACAAGGGTAACAATGGAGGTACAACTCGTCGTACTACTGATGTGTTCCAATTGGCTACAGCGGTATTGTTCCAAAATCCAATTCAGAATTTTGCTTTGGCACCTAACAACTTGACGGACGCTCCTCAAGTTTGTTTGGACTTTTTAAAAGAAATACCAACCGAATGGGACGAAGTTCGTTTTATGGACGGATATCCGGGCAAATATGCAGTATTGGCACTACGAAGCGGTGACAAATGGTATATAGCAACCATCAATGCTGAAAAAGAAACACTGAAATTGAATGTTGATTTGTCGTTCTTGGGTGAAAAAACTGTGAAATGGTATGGCGATGACAAGAATTTACAACCTCAGTTAACTGAAAAGAAACTGAAAGAGGGTAAACCTGTTTCTATGACTATTGCTTCTCAAGGAGGTATAGTAATTGTTGCAGATTAAAGGTTTGTTATAAGATAAATGTAAGTATATTCGTTGGATGACGAATAAATGTATGAATAATGGTGTATTCTTTCAAGAATGCACCATTATTTTATAAATATGACGTTTTTGTCCTCTTTTTTGTGTGATATATCGTATTGTTTTATAAATAAAAAGTAATATTTTTGTAAAATAAAGTAATGTTAATCATAAATTTAATTTTTATCATATGAAAAAGTGTTTGTTTTTATTGGTCTGTTTCATGGCTGCCTTGACATCTTGTGCACCAAGTAAGAAACAATTGACAGAAGAAGACATGGGCGCTTATTTGTTCGTGTTCTTTAGTGACCCAACTCATGGTTTGTTCATGGCAACCAGTCATGATGGTTATACTTTTACAGCTGTAAACGATGGTCTTCCGGTGATTGCCGGTGATACCATTGCCGAACAACGAGGTATCCGTGACCCACACATCACTCGCGGACCTGACGGTGCATTCTATTTGGCGATGACCGATTTGCATGTGTTCGGTAAACGTGAACGTATCCGTAAGACTCAATGGGAACGTGATGCTGAAGAATATGGATGGTGAAACAATCGCGGATTTGTATTAATGAAGTCGTATGACTTGATTAACTGGACCCGTAGTAATGTACGCATAGATAAGGCATTTCCTGAAACATTTGGAAACATAGGTTGTGCTTGGGCACCTGAAACCATTTATGATGCTAAGGAAGGAAAGATGATGATATACTTCACTATGCGCATAGGTAATGGAAAGACTAAACTTTATTATGCTTATACTGATGATGAATTTA
>JAGBUF010000063.1 GCA_017630975.1 Paraprevotella sp.
AAGGAACACCGGTGGTTTATTATAGCAATACTGTTGCACCCGGTGATAAGAGTTTCTCTGCCGAAATAATGAATTATATGCGTTATGATGTGGGTACCATTGGCAATCATGATATTGAGACGGGACATCGTGTTTATGACAGTTGGGTGCGTGATTGCAATTTCCCTATTATTGGTGCTAATGTGTTGGATAAAAATACCGGTCAGCCGTATCTACGTCCTTATACCATAATTGAACGATGTGGAGTGAGAATAGCAGTTTTGGGGATGACAACGCCAGCCGTACCGAATTGGCTTTCGCCTGATTTATGGAGTGGGTTAGAGTTTGACGATATGGTGTACTGTGCCGAGAAGTGGATGAAAATTATTCGTGAGAAGGAGCATCCGGATGTAGTGATAGGACTCTTCCATTCAGGAAAGGAAGGTGGTATCATTACAGATGAGTATATAGAAAATGCAGCATTGGATGTGGCACGAAAAGTACCTGGTTTTGATTTGGTTTGTTATGGGCATGATCATGCGCGAAATGTAGAAAGGATAACGGCATGCGATGGGCGTGAGGTGGTGTGTTGTGCACCGGCAGGATTGGCTACTGTGGTGGATGAGATTGATATAGTCATACGGATTAAGGATGATGTGAAATCAATTCTATCCATTGATGCAAAAATAGTGGATTTGTCTTATTATAAGGCGCAGGAAACTCATTATTTTCATCGCTATTTCAAACGTCATCTGAGAAATACTGAATACTATGTACAGCAAAAGATAGGTTCATTTACTCGCACCATTAGTAGTGAAGATGCTTATTTCGGTTCGTCAGCATTTGTGGATTTGATACACAGAGCACAATTGGAAGAAACCGGTGCGCAGATATCGTTGGCGCCACCTTTGTCCTTTTCAGCACAAATCAAAGCGGGCGATGTTTGTGTTAGAGACATGTTCAATCTGTATTCGCATGAGAATACGTTGTATACCTTGCGCTTTACAGGGAGAGAAATAAAGGGTATTTTGGAAATGAGTTATGGTTCTTGGGTGACGCAGATGATGACAACTGACGACCATATCATGCAGATTGATTATGTGCTGGAAGGAGGCAAAAGATTAGGGTTCAAGAATCTGGCGTATAATTTTGACTCAGCTGCCGGTATCTGTTATGAGGTGGATGTGACCAAACCATATGGAGAGAAGGTTAATATTTTGTGTCTATCAGATGGAACCCCCTTTGACATGGATATGACCTATACGGTGACGACCAATTCATACCGAGGAAATGGTGGAGGTGAATTGCTGACTAAGGGGGCAGGTATCACGCATAAAGAATTATTGAATAGATTACTGAGGAGTACGGAATTGGACTTGCGCCATTACCTTATTAAATATATACAAGATAGGGGAGTGATAGACCCTCAACCGCTGGGGCACTGGAAATTTGTACCTGAAGAATGGGCTGCTCCAGCATGTGCAAGAGATAGAGAACTCTTGTTCGGTTTTCGACACAAGGAAGAAGAAAAATAAGTTCCGCTAGTAGTAGCGGAACTTATTTTTTGTACTTTCTTTAATCAAACCATGTCTGTAGGCGTAAAGTAATTCTTTTAACTCTTCAATTTGACCGATAATTTTGACACCCTTGTCTGTGTCACGGACCATCATGCGTTGAGAACTCAATTCAACAATCTGTGTGGAACTGACAATATCAGTCCCGTTTTTGATGGCTTCTTCAGCAGAGGTAAAAGGTTCGTGTTGCACCAATTGAAAACCGCGACTATGGAAGACGAGAGTATAACCGGCTATGCCTGTAGTGTTGTGATAGGCTTTGGCGAATCCACCATCAATCACCATGAGTTTTCCGTTGGCCTTGATGGGGTTTTCTCCTCTTCCCACACGTACAGGAACATGCCCGTTGATGATGTGGCGATGCTTTCCCTCCACGCCAAACTCGTCTAATAGCATGTCGCAAATCTGCTCGCTGTCTCTTAGCTTGTAATAATATCCTTTTTCTTCTGTATGTGTGGATTTATCTTCCAAGAAATATCTCTCGAAAGTAGTCATTTTGGATTTGTCAAAAAGAGGAGAGTCCTTACCGCACCATAAGTACCAAAAGTAGTCAATGGCAAATTTCTTTTCGGCAGCAGCCGTGTCGCTATTGAAAGCAGAACGCAGTACCATACCGATTTTGTCCAATAGGGCGCGTCCTTTTACTTTTTCTCCGTTGATATCTACCTCCTTCAGTGTACCGTCCTCGTTTAGAGGTACAGAAGCATGGAAGAGTAAGTTGGAATTGAATATACCATACATACCGCCATGCGAGAATAGGCACTGAATGTGTTTGTTGAGTTTGTCGCTGACACGGAAAGAATGATGCAATTTCTTGACCAATTCTTTTTCTTCAGCTGTCAGCTCGTATGGGGCATTAGGATTGATTGTAGGGAAATAACATTCGCGCATGGTGTATTCCTTTCCGTCGCGAATGAACAATTGGCGATCAAAGTCAATATATTCCAATTGTTTGAGATTCTCCATTTGCCATTCGGGGCGACTATCAATCATTGCAGCTTCCAATTTGAATTGGATGATGCTGATGGCCTTGTGCATTTGGGCAATGAGACGGCGGGTTTTCATATTATGACTCTTATCGTTATCGTCCAGTTGCGGTCCGAAGAAGTGGCAGGGGTCGTCTGCATAGGTCTCCATTGCGAATGTAGCAAGCGGTACAAGGTTGATGCCGTAGCCATCCTCAAGTGTGGCCATATTGCCATATCGAAGAGATAGTCGTAATACGTTTGCAATGCAACAGTCGTTGCCGGCAGCTGCTCCCATCCATAATGCATCGTGATTGCCCCATTGTATATCAAAATTGTGGTAGTTGCACAAGGTGTCCATAATGATATGTGCTCCAGGACCGCGGTCGAAAATGTCGCCTAAGATATGCAGTTGGTCAATACTCAGTCGTTGAATTAGATTACAGATGGCGCAGATGAACTCATAGGCACGACCGGTGGCAACGATGGTTTCCACGATACGATTGAAGTATGCCTGCTTGTTGTAGTCCTGTGGTGATTCGTGTAGCAACTCTTCAATGATATAGGAGAATTCACGTGGTAATGATTTGCGTACCTTTGAACGTGTGTATTTAGAGGAAACGGATTGACAAACACTGACAAGGCGATGCAAGGTGGTGCTGTAGAACGTGTCCAGGTCAGTTTCAGAATTTTTGATGTATTGTAATTTCTGCTCAGGGTAATAAATCAGTGAACAAAGTTCTCTGATATCGTTCTCATTCATTGTCGTTCCATATATTTCGGTGACTTTGCGTTTGATGTTTCCTGAAGCA
>JAGBUF010000010.1 GCA_017630975.1 Paraprevotella sp.
AGTAGGAGATAGTGGTCTTACTGGTAGAAAAATAATAGTTGATACTTATGGTGGTATGTGTGCTCATGGGGGTGGAGCTTTTTCGGGAAAAGATCCTTCTAAAGTAGATAGAAGTGCTGCTTATTATGCTCGATATGTTGCTAAAAATGTTGTATACAATAATTTATGTGATATTTGTGAAATTGGAGTATCTTTTGCTATAGGAAGTGTAAAACCTGTATCAATAAATATTGAGACATTTAATACTAATAAAGTACCAATAAATGATATATATAATTTTGTTAATACTAATTTTAACTTTAGTGTAGAAAATATGATAAATGAATTAGATTTGCTTAGACCAATTTATTATAATACTGCAAGTTATGGGCATTTTGGAAGAAATGATATAAATCTTCCTTGGGAAAAAATTAAAGAAATTTAAAAAAGACAATTTTTGTCTTTTATTTTTGTCTTTTTTTTAGCAATTTTGTTATTTCCTCCATTTTGGCTTTAAAGGACTTGTCTACATGTATGCTGTCTTCTACAGTCTTGCACGAATGGAGTACGGTGGCATGGTTGCGATTGCCTATCAAAATACCGATACGTCCGGAGGAGAGGTTGGTGTATTTGGAGGCTAAGTACATGGCGACTTGGCGTGCTTGTACGAAAGGTTGTTTTCGTGATGCACTGAGAATGTCATCCATTTCCACATCAAAATAATTGCATACCACCTTTAATATATGGTCGATGGTGATAGGCTCTTTTTCTGTTTTAACAGAGAATTTCAATATCTTCTCTGCCAATTGAATGTCTATTTCTCGGTTAAGAACGACAGAATGAGCCATCAATGAGTTTACTACTCCTTCCAATTCACGTACACTATCATTGATGTTTTCAGAAATGAGATCGATCACTTCCTTTGGTATTTTTAACCCTTCTCTGCGTATTTTGCTTCTGAGAATATCATAACGCAACTCTTTATTGGGTTTTTCTAATTCAGCCAACAATCCCCATTTGAATCGTGTCAGCAATCGCTCTTCCATACCTTGTAAGGCAGCAGGTGCTCTGTCGGAAGTCAGAATGAGTTGTTTGCCGTTCTGATGTAAGTGGTTGAATATGTGGAAGAATGTATTCTGTGTTTTACTCAATGTCGCAAACTCCTGTACGTCGTCTATAATCAGTACGTCTATGGTCTGATAGAAATTGATGAAATCATTGACAGTGTTCTTTCTAACAGAATCAGTATATTGAACTTGAAAAAGATGGCTGGTCACATACAATACTCTTTTGGTGGGATGTAGCTCTTTAATTTTCGTTCCGATGGCATTGACCAAATGAGTCTTTCCGACGCCCGATGGCCCATAGATGAACAAGGGGTTGAAGGTAGATTGTTTTGGGTGTTCCGCAATGGCTTGACCGACAGAACGAGGGAGCTTGTTGCTTTCCCCTTCTATGAAGTTGTCGAAATTATAGTTGTAGTTCAACTGAGAGTTTAGATCGTCAATTCTTGGTGTTTCTTCTGCAGGTGTAACCTTTTTGCTTTCTGTTGCAACCTTTTCTTTTTCCGGATGCTTTGCAACCGGTTTGTTGTTTTTATCAGTATTAGCACTAATCAGACAGTATTCAAGTCTGATATCCTCGCCAAAAACCTTTTTTATAACGGTATAGAGGAGGTTACCATAATGTTGAACAAGGTATTCATGAAAGAATTCGTTGGGTAACCCAAACCTAAGCACATTCTCTTGGTAAGACACGATTTGTATAGGCGCAAACCATGTCTTGAACTTGTCTTCTGCAATATTATTGCGGATAGTGCGTAAACAAGTCTCCCATAGAGTATGGGTTGGATTTTCCATTGTTTCTTTTGGTGAATAAAATCTATGCTTCTCGTATGCAAATTTCGTAATATTCTCTCACATAAGCAAGACATAAGTTTTGCTTAACAAGAAAAACTTAATTAAATAGCTTTTATTCAGAAAGATAAAATTAAAAAATATTTTTTAGCAGAGATTGATGCTCCCAAATTGTGAGATAATTTTTCATAGGGAGTGCAATAGAAAAGCGGTCCGGAACAAATCTGTCCGGACCGCTATAATTATATTTAAACTTTATTTCTTACCGAATAATGAGAAGTGAACGTAACGTTTGGGGTTTTCTTTTAAATCAATGAGAAGATTGTTCGCACTTCCTGCTGTCTGACTAAGATTGTTGTATAATGAACTGTCGTTGAGCAGTAAACCTAAAGAATTGTCTTTACGATTCATCTTTTCGCTCATGAGCTGGATGTAATTCAAAGTAGTGTCCACCTTGCTCATTGCTGCCTGAATGTCTATCTGATTAAGGTTGTTCGTCAACGTGACAACGTTACTTCCAACGGTGTTCAGTTTGTCCGTTAATTGTGGAAGGTCGTTCTTCATTAAATCGTTGAGTTGAACGGATGTCTCGTTAAGGTTGGCTGTGATTCCTTTAGCGTCATTCAGTATCCCTGTAAGGTTAGGGTTGGCAATTAGAGCGTTGAGGGTGGTTAATAAAGTGTCCACCTTTCCGATGATTTGTTCCATCTGCGGGACCATGTCTCCTGCCTTGTCCATCAACCCCTTTTTGTCATCTCCCTTAATGGTGTCACCCACCTGATGAAACTCAGTGTTTTTCGATAGGTCAAGATGTAAGTCGCACCCGCCCAATACTGCTACATCAAGCCTGGCAGTACTTCCTTTGGGAATCCTCATATTTTCGTTTACACTGATTTGTATGAGTAGCTTGCCGGGATCTTGATAATTGTAGATGATATCGTTTACGGTTCCGATTCTGAAGCCGTTTGAAAAGACAGGACTGGATTTAGCCAATCCCTTAATGTCGGCAAACTCAATATAGTAAGTATTGCTGGCTTTGAATAAATTGATACCTTTTAGGAAATTGATTCCTATAAATAGTACTACGAGGGCGACAACACCGGTCAGACCTATTTTTACTTCCTTGGTAAAATATTTCATCATGATTCTTATTTTTTGTTCTTTTTGGTTTCGTTGATGGCTTTTTGGACGTCTGTCTTTACACCATTTTTAAAAGCAATGATAAATGCTTCTTTAAAGTATTTTTTTGCTGTATTTTTTAGTTTTACGGCTTCTTGATAGTCGTTGGTAGCACCATAGGTATATTTGTATAGTCCTTTTTCCTTATAAAAGTCTATTGGTTTCAATCCCTTGAAACGTGGGTTGTTGGATTTAAGCTGTTGTGAACTTGCCATCAACTGAACTTTGAAGACAGGTGATGGGTTGTCCTTTTTTGTCTCGGCCTTAACTGTTTCTTTTAGGGGTTGTGGAGGCTGAGGTATTGTGTTTTCTGTTATTGTTATTGTCGTTTTGGAATGTCCTTTTCTGTATTGGCAGAATGCATTGTATAAACTTCGGCTCATTTTGTTAATGCCATTTTTGGAGGATAGGAATCTTTCTTCGTCCGGAGTGGAGATGTATCCCAGCTCAACCAACACACTGGGCATACTGGTCTCTCTTAACACAAGAAAACCGGCTTGATGCACTCCCTTGTCAATGCGTCCGCCCGTGGATTTGAATTCTTTTTGGATGTTTTTGGCAAAGTTCACACTATTCTCCATGTTTTTGTCTTGCATGAACTCAAAAATGATGTAGCTTTCCGAAGAATTGGGGTCAAATCCCTGGTAGCGTTCCTGATAATCGTTTTCTACCAAGATAACGGCATTCTCTCTTTTGGCTACTTCCAGATTGTCATCGGCTCGTGCCATACCCAGAGTGTATGTTTCCGCTCCTCTACCTATCTTCTTTTTGGGTAGCGCATTCGTGTGGATGGAAACAAAAAGGTCTGCAGATGCTTTGTTGGCAATCTCCGCACGTCTTCCAAGTGTGACGAAGATGTCGGATTTACGTGTATAAATCACTTTGACGTCAGAGTGGTTTTCTTCAACCAATTTTCCGAAAGCTTTTGCTACAGATAGATTGATGTCTTTTTCTTTTGCAGAACGTCCCAATGCACCGGGGTCTTTTCCACCATGTCCTGCATCTATAACCAAAATGAATGGTTTGTCGGAACTCGCTGTTCCGGCATACAATCCATCAACTCTTCCGCAAAAGGCAAAGAGCAAAAGGCATACAGATATGATAATCTTTGTATTTATCCGTATCATTATGATGCAAATATAGTGCATTTTCATGAATGAAATTCTTTTTTAAGAGGTATTTCTCTCTACATGTTGCCATATTTTAATAGTTTTTATCAAAAAAGAAGGGCTTACGTCTTTGCTTTTGTTATATTTGTACATTAAATCTAATATAATGAGAAAACAATATAGGCCATATCTGTTAAGTTTTTTGATTTTTCTTCTATTACATATCCCATCTATCCTTGTAGGGAAAGTAAAATCAGAGACATTTGAAGTGCTGGGGAGGGGAGTAGTTGCTGTTCGTCTTTCAACCGACTCTGTGTTGGTAAGTTGGCGCTATTTGTCTACAGATAGCAGAAAAGTCTCTTTTAATGTATATCGTAATGGGATGTTGCTGACAGAAGAACCTGTCAAAGTTTCTACACAGTATAGGGATCAATTCCCATCTGGTAAAGAGGCGGTATATGAGGTCCGTCCGGTGCAAGGACGACGTGAACAGACAACTACTATTGGCAGATGTTTTTTGCCATCTGATGCTCCTTGTGGTTATCTCCAAATTCCTTTAAAGAAACCGGCAGGACAGGTAATGCCCGATGGAGTGCGTTGTCATTATTCAGCCAATGATGTTTCAGTAGCTGATCTGGATGGTGATGGTGAATTTGAATATATCTTGAAATGGGATCCTTCCAATTCAAAGGACAATTCGCATAGCGGCTATACCGGAACGGTATTATTGGATGCCTATGAATTGGATGGTACTCATCTATGGAGGATAGACTTAGGGCGAAATATTAGAGCCGGAGCACATTACACGCAGTTTATGGTGTATGATTTAGATGGCGATGGCAAGGCAGAATTGGTTGCTAAAACTGCGGATGGAACCACTGATGGGATAGGTGTCGTACTTGGCGATTCAATGGCAGACCATCGCGTAGCTCCCCGTCGTCCAGAGGGTGGAAAGTATGGTTATATCGCGTCAGGCCCTGAATACTTGACGGTTTTCAGTGGCGAAACGGGTAAGGCCATGTGTACGGTAGATTATATTCCTCAAAGAGGTCACCTTAGAAAATGGGGCGATAATTATGCCAATCGTAGTGAACGTTATTTAGCAGCGGTGGCTTATTTGGGGGGAGCGCATCCAAGTGTTGTGATGTGTCGTGGATACTATACCCGTAGTGTGTTGGCTGCATACGATTGGGATGGCACAAACTTGACATCCAGATGGGTGTTTGATACTGATTCTACAGCTTGGTCGACTTATGCAGGACAAGGGAATCATAATCTGCGGGTGGCGGATGTGGATGGCGATGGTTTTGATGAGATTACATACGGTGCGTGTGCTATTGATCATGATGGTAAAGGGCTGTACAACACTCGTTTTGGGCATGGTGATGCGATGCACTTGACAGCCTTTTCTCCTCACTCAGATGCATTGCAAGTATGGTGCTGTCATGAGAATAAACGTGATGGCTCGGAACTGCGCGATGCGGCAACGGGGAAAGTCATCTTTCAGATACCATCCAGAATAGATGTGGGCAGATGTATGGCGGCTGATATTGACCCACACAATGAAGGACTTGAAATGTGGTCCTCTGCATCCGGTGGTATTTTGAATACGAAGGGGGATGTTGTTTGTTCGTCGCCAAAAGGTTTACCGGTGAATATGGCTGTTTGGTGGGATGGCGACTTGTTGCGTGAGATGTTGGATAAGGAGTGTGTCAGCAAATATGATTGGAACAATCAAGAATGTTTTCCATTGGCGAATTTCGAGGGATGCCGTTTCAATAATGGAACGAAGAGCAATCCTTGTTTGCAGGGGGATATCTTGGGGGATTGGCGAGAAGAGGTTATAGTCCGTACCGCAGATAGCGATGCCCTGCGCATCTATGTGTCCCCTTGTCCTACGCCTTATCGTTTCCATACTTTCTTGGAGGACCGCCCTTATCGGCTCAGTCTGACGATGCAGAATGTGGCATATAATCAGCCGACACAACCTGGGTTTTATTTCGGGTCCGAACTGGAGGGTAGCGGAAAGGATTTTCGTGGATATAAATTCAAGAAATAACGTATAATAATATATAATAGGTATGAAAAGATATTTTGTAAAGCTTTTTGCGTGTGCGTTCTTCTTTGCAGGTTCTGTATTTTCGACAGCACATTCAGTAGACAATGTTTCAGAAACATTGGTATTAAGTCCGGATAGTTCTACCTTCTTGAAGGTGGGAGTAAAGGAAGGTGTCCCTTACTATAAAGCCGGTTATTACAACCATTTAAAAGGGGAGAAACAAGAGGTGCTGATGTTGGAGGATTCTCCATTGGGATTTACATCCAACATCGGTGACTTTAGCAAAGGTATGAAATTGTTGTCGGTGAAGACAGGTGAACGTCAGTTTCGGTACGATTTGACACGTGCCAAGGTGAGCAGTGTTAATCAGAAAGCGAACGATTTACGGATGACATTACATAATGCCAAAAAGCAGAGATTAGACATTGAGTTTGTAGTTGAGAACAACAATATCGCTTTCCGTTATCATATCCCAATGCAGGGTGAAACGGCGTGTATCGTAGTGGAAAAGGAGACAACAGGTTTTAATTTCCCTGCACACACCACAACATTCCTTTCACCGCAGTCTTCAGCGCAAATTGGTTGGAAACGCACAAAACCCAGTTACGAAGAGGAATATAAGGCTGACGAACCGATGAGCACACGCTCACAATATGGTTTCGGTTATACATTCCCTTGTCTTTTCCATGAAGGTAACGACGGTTGGGTGCTCATCAGTGAAACCGGAGTAACAGGGAAATATTGTGGTTCACGTATAGGTGAGGCTTCGGCAGATGGTATCTATACGATTGAGTTTCCTATGCAGGGTGAGAATAATGGTTTTGGAAGCACTGGCGCACAAATGGGATTGCCCGGAGCAACCCCTTGGAGAACCATTACTTTGGGAAAGACATTGAAACCTATTGTGGAGACAACGGTACATTTTGATGTCGTGGAACCATTATACGCTCCTTCTATGGATTACAAACCAGGTCGTTCCAGTTGGTCATGGATTGTATGGCAGGATGCCAGCATGTGTTACGATGACCAAAAGACATTTGTTGACTTGGCGGCAGATATGGGGTGGGAATATATTCTGATGGATGCCCTATGGGACACGCAAGTGGGACGTAAGCGCATGGAGGAACTTTTCAAATATGCACAGAGCAAAGGCGTTGATGTGTTCTTGTGGTACAATTCCAATGGAGGTTGGAACGATGCACCGCAGGGCATGAAACATTGTATGGATAATCCTATTGCCCGTAAAGCTGAGATGAAATGGATCAAGGAACAAGGTATTAAAGGATTGAAAGTGGACTTCTTCGGGGGAGATAAGCAGGAAACCATCAAGTTGTATGAAGCGATATTGAGTGATGCCAACGATTACGGTTTGCAGATTATTTTCCACGGTTGTACCTTACCACGTGGTTGGGAAAGGATGTATCCCAATTATTGTGCGAGTGAGGCCGTTTTGGCAAGTGAGAATATCGTGTTCCAACAACATTTCTGTGACGAGGAGGCATTCAACGCCTGTCTGCATCCGTTCATCAGAAATACGGTGGGTAGTATGGATTTCGGAGGAACCTTCCTCAACAAACGGATGAATCGTCATAACAATGGCGGTACCATTCGTCGTACTACTGATGTGTTTGAATTGGCAACTGCGATACTGTTCCAGAGCAGCGTCCAAAATTTTGCTTTGACCCCCAATAACTTGGTGGAACAACCTAAATTCGAAATTGATTTTATGAAAGAAGTTCCAACTGTATGGGATGAGGTTCGTTTTATTGATGGTTACCCAGGTAAATATGTGGTGTTAGCGCGTCGATTGGGAGAAGATTGGTATGTAGCGGCAGTGAATGCTGAAAAAACAACCAAGAAGTTGACCATTGATTTGCCGATGTTGGCGGGTAAGAAAGTAAACTATTACCATGACGGAAAGAAAGGTCAGACCCCGACGATGGTGGAAGTGAAGGTGCCGAAAAACGGGAAATTTAAATTGACCTTGCCTACCAATGGTGGTGCCATGTTGAGATATAAAGCATTATAAGATATAGGTAAAATATAAGAAGAATCCCAATCGAGCGCATTCGGTTGGGATTCTTTTTATGTTTGTTGGATGAGCGGACTGATTTTTATATCAGCGTCATGCCGGCTTCTTTACACTGCTTACGCATGTCATCGGGCCAGATGCTGGATTGTGTTTCTCCCACATGCGCTTTGTGGAGAAGTATCATGCACAGTCTGCTCTGACCGATACCGCCTCCGATAGATTGAGGCAATGAGCCTTCCAATAGGCGACTGTGGAAATACAATTTTTTTCGGTCTTCTTTTCCACTCATGGTCAACTGTCTGCACAATGTTTCTTGGTCCACACGGATACCCATGGAAGAAAGTTCAATGGAACGTTCCAAGATGGGGTACCAGATGAGCAAATCGCCGTTCAAGCCAGGCAATCCGGTACTTTCAGACATGGTGGTATAATCGTCATAGTCCGGAGCTCTTGTATCATGTTTCTCTCCATTGCTCAGTTCACTACCGATACCGATGATGAAAACGGCTCCGTGTTCCTTGCAAATGGCATGTTCCCTTTCTTTGGGTGACATGTCGGGATAGCGTTGCATCAACTCTTCAGAGTGGATGAAATACACATCTTCCGGAAGGAAGGGTTTCAGTTGGGGATAAGTCTCACAAATGAAATATTCTGTCCGTAAAATGGCATTGTATATTCTGTTAACTATCTTTTTCAAGTAATCAACATTGCGACTG
>JAGBUF010000064.1 GCA_017630975.1 Paraprevotella sp.
AATAATAATGTTTTTCATGTTGCTATGTTTTAATCTTAATCCTTAAACTGTTTCTACTACTGTATAGATATCACGCGTATTTCTACCAAAACCATCATAGTCAAGTCCATAACCCAAAATAAAATCATTTGGGATTTCAAAGCACTTGTAGCGAATATCCAAATCTATCTTCAAATTAGCCGGCTTCACCAACAGCGAGCATATTGCAATGGAACGCGGTGAACGTGCAGACAAGCTATCAACCAGATGGTGCATTGTCAGCCCTGTATCAACGATATCTTCAATGATGACCACATCACGCCCACTGATATCTGCCGTCATTCCTATCGTTTCTGTAACAGCTCCTGTAGATGTAGTCCCTTCATAAGAAGCCAACTTAATGAATTGAATCTCAGACGGAAGAACAACCTCTTTCATCAAGTCTGCCGCAAAGATAAACGCCCCGTTCAGAACAGCCAGGAACAACGGTTCACGACCGTCGTAATCACGATTGATTTCACCTGCCACTCTTTTCACTTGTTTCAATATCTCAGCCTCGGGAATTGACACTGCAAATTTCTTATCCTTTACTTGAAGAGTTTCCATATCAATTAGAAAATTTAACTGCAAATATAATACAAAGAAACGAAAAAGGTACGGAAAAATTAAAGAATGTTATCCATGTGACATCACCTTGACCTAAATTGCAGAAAATCGTTAAAAAAGCCCTCCTTAATCAACAAAATTCAATACATTTGCAATATAGTTGGCACATAGGATATGAAAAGACTGACGACGCAGGAGATTATGGAGTTATATCCGATGTTGAGGACTGCAGCACCTTTCATCGGTATCACCCAACTGATAGACAAGGAAGACATCAGAAAAATGATGCGCCCGAGGTCTCCATTTGCACATAAAGGAACGATGGGGCACGCACTGCTGGTCAGTGGACGATACGGCATGGCAGGGGCCACTATTCTTGCAGCAAAAGTATGTATGAGAAGCGGTGCGGGAAAACTGACCATTCATACCGCCAAAAAAAATAACGACATCCTGCAAACAACTATCCCTGAAGCCATCATCAGTCACGACACATGCGACACGCACATCACTGAAAGTATACAGACAGCCCCTTACAATGCCATTGGCATCGGACCGGGACTGGGAACAGACGAGCAGAGCGCAACAGCGCTTCATGACTTTATCAAGGAGTATGATGGGAAATTGGTGATAGACGCCGATGGTATCAATATACTGAGCATACATCCGGAGTGGATGAAAATCCTTCCCAAAGGCACCATTCTGACTCCACATCTCAAAGAGTTGGACCGCTTGACCGGAAGGTCGAACCACTTTGACGAGAGTGTCGGCAAGGCATTGAATATGGCTGTGGAATATGGTATTTACATCGTCATCAAGGGGCATCATAGTATCATTTGCAGTCCTCAACGTGAAATATTCATCAACCCCACCGGCAATGCAGGAATGGCAACAGCAGGCAGTGGCGACGTACTGACCGGTATCGTTTTAGGTCTGCTCGCACGAGGTTACAACACTCAAGAGGCCTGTCTGATGGGCGTATTCCTACATGGATATGCCGGTGACATAGCAGCTGAACAATTAGGGATGGAAAGTATGATGGCATCAGACATCTTCACTTATCTCCCAATGGCTTTTAAGAAGATAGAACAACCATACGAAATATAAAGAATATGAAAAGAATGAGTTTATGTTGCGGACTTGCAGTCCTCTTGTCGTCTGCTACTGCACAAACCACTGTCAGTCCATACACTCCAGGCGTAACCGTTGAAGGCGTAACATATTATCTGCCACAAACAGCCATACGTGTGGTAGTGACAGCTGAAAAACAGACCTTCACACCTGGGGAGTTGAATAAATACGCCTATAAATACATGCGACTGGCAGATGCCGGTAACGAACCGTTTACCCAATGGCACATCAAGGATATCAACATGGAGACATACGGAGTGCCTGACCCTCAGAAAGCATATAGCATCCGTTTGGAAAAGAGAACTGTCGCACCGCTCGTATCCCTGACGAAAGATGGCATCTTATTGTCCATCAACACGGAAACGGAGGAAAAATCCTTGATGCCATTACCCGAGGTAACATCCTCAAAGCCTCATCCCAACCCAAAAGATTTCATGAATCAGGACATTCTGGTAGCAGCCAGCAAAGCAAAAGTGGCAGAATTGGTGGCAGAAGAAATATACGATATTCGCGAAAGTCGTTCGGCACTGATCAAAGGGGAAGCGGACAACACACCGAAGGACGGAGCACAACTGCAAATCATGTTGAATCAGCTGAACCTCCAGGAAAAGGCTTTGACTCAATTGTTCTTGGGAAAAACAGACACTTGTACAGAAGTCTTCACCATTGAACTTACCCCAACAGAATGTACCGACAAAACCATCTTATTCCGCTTCTCCGAGAAACTCGGACGTGTGGACAAGGATGATTTGGCAGGCGAACCGGTCTATCTCACACTGAAGGACATGAACACCGTACCGGAGCCTGTAATGGATGAAAAAACGGAGAAAAAGAAAAGCAAGATGGAGCAAGGGGTCTACTACAATGTACCGGAACGTATCGGCATCACCGTATTCTCTCCGAGCAGAACATACTGCAAGGGCGAATACCCCATGGGGCAATTCGGCAACGTGGAAATATTAAGCAATGTGTTGTTTGACAAAAAGACCACTACCAAGGTCACTTTCCACCAAGACAATGGTGGTATCCAACAACTGACCGACGAATTTACCGAATAGCCTTTATTTGAGATTTTTCTCCACAGAAGAAGTTTTTATCAACAGCAGATTTGTCGTGTAACAGCCGTAGCTCGTGTGTGTAACGGTCGTTACACAACAAGTTTCTGCCTTGAATATTTACCGTTCGAGCATACGTTTGGGATAAATGGCATCCCACCAACGGGAGTCACCCTTCAACCATCGTTCAAACCAAGCCATGATACTATTGTGCCAAAGTTGTCGTTTGTTCACATCACTGATAAAATGGTTCTCGCCTTCCACTTGTATAAACTCAACGGTTTTGCCCAACACCTTCAGGGCATTGTAAAGTTGAATGCTCTCTCCTATCGGCACATTCGTATCGACCATACCATGTAGAAGCAACAAAGGTGTGTTGATTTTATCCGCATTAAAAAGTGAGCCCTGTTGTGTGAACAACTCCGGATGATTCCACGGATAACTTTGAGCTGCCGCCACTGCATTGTAACCCACACCCCAATAACCTTCACCCCAATAACTCGTCACATCACTGATACCGGCATGTGATACGGCTGCAGCAAAAATATCAGTACGAGTTTGAAGGTATTGTGTCATGAACCCGCCATACGATGCACCCAAACAACCCACTTTTGTGGCATCGACAAAACTATTTTCTGCACAAAAGGCCTTGACACCTTCTATAATATCGTCTGCTGTACGCTTC
>JAGBUF010000065.1 GCA_017630975.1 Paraprevotella sp.
GAATAATAGTTGTTTTAAGAAAAAGGTATAGAAGGATGAAAAAACGGCATAAACAAAGGGATGAGAGCGGTGATTGATCTCTTATAGAGAGAGCAATCGATTTAAAAAACTCTGAACAAATATGTCTTTCTTTGGTATTATGCTTCATGTGACGGTATAAATATGTATTTTTGTATGGTGGTATAGAGAAATCCATATAATATAATAATGTATAAAACGCTATAATCATGAAACAAGACAACGATGCACAACAGGGAGGAATGTTGCAAATAGAGATAAGTCCAGACGTGGCACAAGGTGTGTATGCTAATTTGGCAATGATTGCACATTCACCTTCAGAGTTTATTTTAGATTTCGCTTGTGTTTTGCCAGGATTGCCAAAAGCACCTGTCAAATCAAGAGTCGTGATAGCCCCCGAACATGCCAAACGTCTTCTTTTTGCATTGCAGGAGAATGTGGCAAAATATGAGCAGATGTTCGGCCCGATAGATTTACATACCGGTGAATCAAGGACTATTTCACCGTTCAGAATGCCACAAGGTGATGCATAAGAGATTCTGCATGAAAGTAAATAGGTTAGGGAATGATAGTTCAGTCATTCCCTTTATTTTTTCTTGCTTTTGACAAAATGTAAGTTCTTTTTGACAAAATGCTTAAAATATAGTATTTTGTAATAAAAAATTACCCCCCCCTATGAAAAACTTACAAAATGTAAGTTGTTTTTAGTTAAATTTTAAAAATTGTTTTTATCTTGTTCTTGTATGTATTAACTTTGCAACCCCTTTCTTTTTGTTATAATGATAGGGAGAACTAAACTTTAACTTTAGCTTATGACATTGAAAAAATTATGCTTTTTGTTGGCGCTGTATACTTTTGTTGTTTCCGTGAGCGCTCAAACATCTTTCAGGGATTTGGTAGAGATGATGCATGAATTGACTCATGTTTCTTCTAAGGAAACCTCTATAAATGCCAATATGAAAAAACGAGGGATATTGTCTGCAGGAAAATCCATTTCCCATGAAACAAAATTTGTGGACCGTGTTCGTCAACCGGACTTGTCTTATGATCGTAATACGTTAAAAAAGTACCGCATCAAGAATGTTAAAACGGGTGAGTACTTGAGCTATACAGGGGTAAAAGACGGATTAGGTCGGCCGGCAGCTGTACCATTGACAATGACTGCAACAGCAGATGATACGAATACGGTGTTCTTTTTTTATAGAGAGGGTATCATTTTAGGTAATGGTTATGGGTTATGTAATAGTGTCTCCTCTACAGATTATTCATTGAAAGATTTGGATACATACGTGTGGGAAACCACCGGAACTAATGCGAAGACGTTTTTAGTAGAAAATGCTGCGGATGGAAAGTCTTTGCTGATATACAACACTGTAACTCAAGGTGATGCTACTATAAATAAATATTGGAGATACAATGTAGAAGATGGTGTTGTCGGCTATGGCGATGCAGATGAATATGCATATTGGGAGTTTGAATGTCTTTTAGATATTCCTGTGATTTCAGATGTAAGTATAAAGAAAGATACAATTTGGTATGTTGTCCGCAATGCATCAAAAGGGAAATATCTACATTATGATGCAGGTAGTAGGATGGTTAATGCCGTTATGGCACCGGATAGTTGCTCGTTGTTCTATCTTACAGGCGAAACGTTAGGTGGTGGAGTAAACTTATATAACTATGCAGCGCAAACTAATTTGGAAACCGGTTTGCGTATTATTGAAACAGGAGATAACCGTTTCTTTATCTCTAGGAGCGGTGATATCAGCGGGGTGGATCTTTATAAATTGGATATACACGGTAATCTTACTATTGGGGAATTTGATGATTCATCAGAATGGGAGTTTGAAAGGATTGCCAATTTCAGGGAAATTTTTGGTCATCAGTTTGTCAACAGTAATGTAGTGGAGTTCTTTAATGTCCAAATGGAGGAAATACTCCAATCCACGAAAGTCGCTTTCTATAAATATTATTCAACATATCTAGGCGTATTGTATCATCTGCTCTTGTCTTTGGATTCCAGTATGGAAATAGGGCAAGCAGCAAGCCTAGCAAGGATTCATTCAGCAATTGAAGAGGCGTTTTACAATGGATATGATCCGCAAAGTCATAATGATATACGGGTTTATAATGTCGGTCATCAGGATCAAGAGGGAAATGAGATAAGAAGGAATTTGGCCACGAATTCTTTACTTCTTTTGGCAAATGATCAATCTTCTATACATACTAATGTTTGGAAGATATATTTGGTGGGAGAAGGTCAGAATAAGAATCTTGTGTTCTTCAATGCTGCTACGCAAAAATATATAGGAAAGCCTGTTGAGTCCGGTGATGGAACAGTCAGATTGGAGATGACTTCCAACCAGAATGAAGCCGGATACTGGAACTTTTCATCAGATGCAACTACGCAAGTGCAAGATTTAAGTCTATTGAATGTGCAGACATTGATTTATTCAATGACTAATCCTAATTATTATCTTGTATTGGAATCTCCTGATGATTTCACTGTTTCTTGTAAATATTTCAATGATAATGCAGCGGCACAGGCAGCTATAGGTACAAAATGGGAATTGAATCTCTCCGATGCTGTTATCAAGGAAACTTTCTATGGTCATGCAGTAGACGCTGTGGATTTGTTTGCCGGTATATTGCAAGAAGATATGGGACTTATAACAAGCACTTGTACCCAATATAGTAGTAATTACCCTTCAGAAGATGCAACCTCCTCTACCTGCCATTTGATCGATGGCGACGTGGTTAGTGTGTTTAGGACAAATGGTTTGGGGAACGATGAAAAGCGTTATCTGCAGGCTGATTTAGGTGAGGGTAATCAAACAGGCGATTTTTGTTTCTTTTTGACACCTGATTTGACTTCGGTGGGTATTGTACCAAAGAATGTAACGGTGGAGGGAAGTAATTCGCCGGATGGAGGATTTGTTGTCTTGAAAGAGAATTTGAGTCTGACCATGTTATTGGAGAATATGCATTACATGTCTCCGGTTATCAGTACGCTCGGGAATACGTATAGGTATCTACGTTTTACAGTGAATAGTACGTTGGGGGCGGATGGTGCATCGGATTTCGCCTTGTCTGAGTTTTATATTTATCCCTATAATATGTATACAGAACAGGCCAAACAGCTTTCAGACGCATTTTACGAAAATGATTATATGGGGAATGAAATCCTTTATCCGGCAGTAGAATTGGTGAAGTTAAAGGCGCAATATCTGTTGGATATGAATATAAACAACCATTCGGAAAATCCAGGTATTGGACAATATCCTACCTCTCAATACAATGCATTGTCTGTTGCTGTCCAGGGCGTTGTGGCGAATGATGATGAATTGGTAGATACTTTATTGATGACTTTGGAGGATTTTATCAATTCAAAGGTCGATCCGTTGTTGATATTTGAGTCGGCATGGGAGGATGGATACAGTAAAGGAAAGGTATTGTCGTTTGAAGGGAATAATGTAGTTATAAGAGACAAGAATATATGGGATGTTAGACAGTGGGCATCCTTGAAAACGGTAATTGGGGGGTATAAGTTACAACCGGTATGTGTTTCGGAGGAAATACCCTACGTGCTAAATATTGAACAAATACCGGGGTGGAATGCGTTGTACGACAGTGCTCTTGATGCATACAATGTGTCTATGAATGAAGAGGGTTATACCATGTATATGGGTGTCAATGAAGAAGGTTATCTGGATGCGATATTACAACCTGCTTCTACAGTTACGAACAAGCATGCTGCATGGTATTTAACCGAGGTGGGTGCCAATGTCGGAATAGAGATTGTTGATGATGTGGAGTTTGTGGAAATTCTAGCTGATTTCGGTAGTACTTTTGCTGTGGCGGAGTCCTATGCAAACGGATATTTAAGAGGTGTATATATCTATAACGAACAAGGTGGACTGACAAAAGCGATGTTTGACGAGTTGTATGCGTTTATGCAACCTTATTATCAAATGGGTCCTGTGCAAATAGTGAAAATGTATCAGTCTGGTGCCTTGGCGCCCGAAATGGTGGCGTATGTCGTAGATGCAGTGCGTGCCTTGAAACTGCATTTCCCGAATTTCCAACCTGATTTGTCACAAGTTGGACGTTATTATCGTCTTCGTGGACGTTCCTCGGGTAACTATGTGTTGTCTGACGTGACAAATGAAGGTGGACTTTCCATGAGTGCGTGGACGGACGGTGATGATGATGTGGCGATGAAGTCTATATTGTATACGACATCTGGTAGCACAGTAGGTGCGGTCAATGTGATGATGTTCAACTCCGGTCGTTATCTAAAAGCCACGAATGGTTCTGTCGGATATGATAAATATCCTTTGGATGATGAAGCGTATGTGTCGCAGGATGTTTTTGTTAGAAATTCCTTGGCAGGAACGGATGGTTGTTATTCTGTTGCATTAGGAAGTGAAGAGATTTGTCTCCGTGATGCCGGAACGGCTGCTATGACTGGGGTGGCTTCGAATGATACTTCTTTTGACTGGGATATTGAATTGGTACAGGAGTTGCCGGTTGCCGTTTCTTCTGCGATGATGACATCGTTGTGTGTTCCTGTAGAATTGCAAGTGCCTAACGGCGTGACAGTGTATATTCTTACGGGAAAGGAAATTGCGGATGGTGCCCATAAACATGTGGTAGGCTACGAGAATTGTGAGATAGGTACACCTGTGTTCAATCTGGAGTCAACCAATCTGGGTATTATTCCGGCCGGTATGCCTGTGTTGATAAAAGCGGATGAAGGAGTTTATTATTTCCCTATTCATTACAATGTATCCGATGAGGATAAGTCAGATGCCGATTTGCAGAGAATAGCTGAGCTTCAGGCGCTGAACAAGTTGGAGGGTACGCATGATGCCCGCCTCTTGAGTGCGCGTGCGAATGTGACACATCATATCTTGAGCAAGAAGAACGGCAAGGTGGGAATGTATAAAGTGAAAATGGTGTCGGCGGCTGAACGTGGTTTGGACTACATATTGGTTTCAACATTCTTGAATTCGGCTCATAGAGCATGGTTGCCCTATCAAAGTGATATGGCACCGGTTGGATTCTCATTGGCGATAGGTGGCAGAGGTGATGGTCTTACCGGAATAGAGGATGTTCAGGTAAAATTCAATGGCAATGAGGTTATTTATGATATTCATGGTCGTCGTGTCAGTCGTATGGTGTCTCCCGGTTTATATATTGTGGATCGTGAGAAGGTGTTGGTTAAATAAGGAGGAAGGATTATGTTAGTACAGAATAAGAGAAAATACGATAAGCCGGAAGTAAATGTAGTGGCTTGTACCCCATTTGAAATGTTGTGTCAAAGCGTTGTGACAGGAGGTGGTGACGATGACTGGGTAGATGAAGGTGATGCATTGGTTGCTCCTTCACACAATGATTGGGGCGATGCCATTTGGTAAGTTATATACATAAATATTGATCGTAGCGACTTGATGATTCGGGTCGCTACGACTTTTTTTATATGGATTTTTGAGATTCTTTATATATATAATAAGGTATAAATAGACTGCTGATTCACGATAGAAATTTTGGCTTTCGCAATAAGGGTCAGGTGAGAAAAGAGTCGAAATTCAGGCGATAGTAATGCATTTAGAGGAGTAAAAAGAGATATTGACACTTAAAAGATGCTTTCAAATGCAAAATGTTGTTAAAAATATACTTAATACATAAGTTTTTTGCCTTTGGAGACAGTAAAAAGGTGAAAATACATTGTGATTTAGAATAAAATCCGTAACTTTGCAAGCCGAAAAGTGCGCATTGTGCCTTTTTGTGAACAAGAAATACAATAAAAACAAAATATAATAACTTAAAAATTAACAACATGCCTACTATTCAGCAATTAGTAAGAAAGGGTAGAACGGTATTGGTAGAAAAGAGCAAGTCACCGGCTTTTGACAGCTGTCCGCAACGTCGTGGTGTTTGTGTTCGTGTTTATACTACCACTCCGAAGAAACCGAATTCAGCGATGCGTAAAGTCGCTCGTGTGCGTTTGACTAACATGAAGGAAGTAAACTCTTACATTCCGGGAGAAGGTCACAATTTGCAAGAACACTCAATCGTATTGGTACGTGGCGGTCGTGTAAAAGACCTTCCGGGTGTTCGTTACCACATTGTTCGCGGTACATTGGATACTGCCGGTGTAGCTAACCGTACACAACGTCGTTCCAAGTATGGAGCTAAGCGTCCTAAAGCAGCTAAAAAGTAATTAAATTAATTTATTCATTTATTAGTTTTGGTTTGTTGAGCTAAGGTTGAGTAAATTCTCCGGTGGGGGAGTTGAAGATTACAAAGTACAGCCAAACTGAAAAACGTTTTTAAAATGAGAAAAGCGAAACCAAAAAAACGCGTGATCCTTCCGGATCCAGTCTTTAACGATGTTAAAGTTTCTAAGTTTGTAAATCACTTGATGTACGATGGTAAGAAAAACATTTCTTACGAAATTTTCTATGCAGCACTTGAAACAGTAAAGGCTAAAATGCCTAATGAAGAAAAGAGTGCATTGGAAATTTGGAAGACAGCTTTGGATAATGTAACTCCACAAGTTGAGGTAAAATCTCGTCGTATCGGTGGTGCTACGTTCCAAGTTCCTACTGAAGTTCGTCCTGAGCGTAAGGAGTCTATCTCTATGAAGAATTTGATTTTGTTTGCACGTAAGCGTGGTGGTAAGACCATGGCTGACAAGTTGGCAGCAGAAATCATGGATGCGTTCAATGAGCAAGGTGGTGCTTTCAAGCGTAAGGAAGATATGCACCGTATGGCAGAAGCTAACCGTGCATTTGCTCACTTTAGATTTTAATCATTAAAGCAGCTTAATTAAAATGGCAAAGCAAGATTTACATTTGACCCGTAATATCGGTATCATGGCACACATTGATGCCGGTAAGACTACGACTTCTGAGCGTATTTTGTTCTATACGGGTTTGACACATAAGATTGGTGAGACACACGATGGTACAGCTACCATGGACTGGATGGCTCAAGAGCAGGAGCGTGGTATTACTATTACCTCTGCTGCAACCACTTGTTTCTGGGCACACACTCAGTATCATGGCGATGCTGAAGCTGCAAAGGCTAACACCCA
>JAGBUF010000066.1 GCA_017630975.1 Paraprevotella sp.
CCCGAAGAGTGGTGGATACAACCCGATGTATGTGGGACCACAAATCCAACGTGACTATGCATACCATCAAGGAACTGCTTGGCCTTGGTTGGGTGGTTTCTATATGGAAACATGTTTGCGTTTGTACAAGCAAAGTCGTGTTAGCTTCATTGAGAGAGTGCTGGTAGGATTTGAGGAAGAGATGTTCTCACATTGTGTCGGTGCTATTCCTGAACTGTTCGATGGTAATCCTCCGTTCCATGCACGTGGAGCTATCTCCTTTGCCATGAATGTGGCTGAAATTTTACGTGTCGTTAAATTAGTTGAGAAATACATTATATAATAAGGAGGAACAGGTATGAAAGTATTAATGTTTGGTTGGGAGTTTCCTCCTCATGTATTTGGAGGACTTGCTACGGCGAATTATGGTATAGCTGAAGGCTTGAAGGCTCAAGGTGATATGGATATCACATTGTGTCTGCCGCGTCCTTTCGGTGACGAAGACCAAAGAAGCGCTAAGATTTTGGCGATGAATTGTGTTCCCATCGTATGGCGTGATGTTCATTATGATTACGTGAAGAACCGTATCGGAAATATCATGAATCCGGAGTTGTATTATCAATTGCGCGACCATTTGTATGCAGATTTCAATTACATGCATGTTAATGATTTAGGATGTATGGAATTTGCTGGAGGTTATCCCTCCAACCTGCATGAGGAAATCAATAACTATTCTATCATTGCAGGTGTTGTGGCTCGTCAGCAGCAGTTTGATATCATTCATGCTCACGACTGGTTGACATTCCCAGCCGGAATTCATGCTAAGCAAGTGAGTGGTAAACCTTTGGTGATTCATGTACATGCGACAGACTTTGACAGAAGTCGTGGTAAGGTAAATCCTACAGTATATGGTATTGAAAAGAACGGCATGGATCATGCCGACTGTATCATGTGTGTGAGTGAATTGACTCGTCAAACTGTTATCAACCATTATCATCAAGATCCGGCTAAGTGCTTTACTATGCATAATGCTGTATATCCTTTAGCGCCGGAGCTACAAGCGATAGTTGATCAGCGAAAGCCCAGTGCAGAGCGAAAGGAAAAGGTGGTAACTTTCTTGGGTCGTATTACAATGCAGAAAGGTCCTGAGTATTTCATCGAAGCAGCCAAACGTGTATTGGATAGAACTCGTAATGTGCGTTTTTGTTTTGCAGGAAGTGGAGATATGATGAATGCCATGATAGAGATGGCGGCGGCTTATGGCATTGCCGATCGTTGTCATTTCCCCGGTTTTATGAAAGGAAAACAAGTATTTGAATGCTTCAGAGATAGCGATGTTTACGTGATGCCTTCTGTTTCGGAGCCTTTCGGTATTTCACCATTGGAGGCGATGCAGAGTGGGGTCCCCTCGATTATCAGTAAGCAATCCGGTTGCGCCGAGATTCTTGATAAATGTATAAAAGTAGACTATTGGGATATCGACGCTATGGCTGATGCCATGTATGCCCTGTGTACCTATCCGTCTTTCCATGAATACTTGCAAGTGGAAGGTAAGAGAGAAGTAGATGGAATTACTTGGGAAAAGGTAGGCGGAAGAATCAAGAAACTTTATGAGGAGACCATTCAAAAATGTAAATAATTAAAACTAATAGATATGAAAACGATTTGTCTTTATTTTGAGATTCATCAAATTATACATCTTAAACGTTATCGCTTCTTTGATATAGGTACGGATCATTATTATTTTGATGATTATGAAACAGAAAGAGGTATTACCGAAACCGCTGAACGTTCGTACGTACCTGCATTACAGGCATTGATTTCCATGGCGAAAGAGCATCCCGGTTTCTTCAAGGTGGCATTCTCTTTGTCCGGTTGTGCAGTAGAGCAGTTAGAGAACTATGCACCCCAGGTGATTGAACTTTTGCAAGAATTGAATGAGACCGGATGTGTTGAGTTCTTGGCAGAGCCCTATTCTCATGGTCTTTCATCGTTGGCCAACGAAGAGTCATTTAAGGAAGAGACATTGCGCATGTCTCGTAAGATCAAAGAGTTGTTCGGTAAGACACCGAAGGTATTCCGTAACTCTTCTTTGATTTATTCTGATGACATCGGTTGTATGGTAGCATCAATGGGATTCAAGGGTATGTTGACCGAAGGAGCAAAGCATGTGTTGGGTTGGAAGAGTCCGCATTTTGTATATAACTGTGCTGCTAATCCCAACTTAAAACTCTTGTTGAGAGACTATAAGTTGTCAGATGATATCTCATTGCGTTTCAATAATACATCATGGAGCGAATATCCTCTATTTGCAGAGACTTACATGGATTGGATTGCTCAACTTCCGGAGGAAGAACAAGTCATCAATATCTTTATGGAATTGTGTGCTTTGGGTATCTTCCAACCGTTGTCATCCAATATCCTTGAGTTCCTTAAGGCGTTGCCGGCATGTGCTAAAGAACGTGGAATCACATTCTCTACACCTTCTGAAATCTTCTCTAAGCATAAGGCTGTTGATTCTATTGAGGTGCCATATCCATTGTCATGGGTAGACGAGGAGCGTGATATCAGTTGCTGGTTGGGTAACGGAATGCAGCGTGAGGCTTTCAACAAGTTGTATAGTGTTGCCGACAGAGTACGCATCTGTACCGATAGAAGAATCAAGCAAGACTGGGATTATCTGCAGGCAAGTAACAACTTCCGTTTCATGACCACCAAGCCAAGTAGTGCAAATATGTATCGTGGCATTTATGATTCACCATACGATGCTTTCACCAACTATATGAATATTGTGGGTGACTTCATTAGCCGTGTCAATTCAATGTATCCGCACGATATTGATAATGAAGAGTTGAACGCTTTGCTGACCTTGATCAAGAACCAGGGAGAAGAACTTGAAGTGAAAGAAAAAGAAATTGCTCGTTTGAACACTCGTTTGAAGAAGTTGTCACCTGTTGATGAGCCAAAGAAAGAAACTAAGGTAACAAAAGCACCAAAGGCTGAGAAAGCACCGAAGGCTACAAAAAAGGCAACTGCAAAGAAAGCATAATTTAAAAGCGATATATTATAAGATGGGGCATGTGTAGAATATGCTCCATCTTTTTTCGTACTATCCAACGTGGGCGCAATGTCCATTAATGTATATGTCCAACAAAAAAGGCAACCGAAGTTGCCTTTTAAATCATATAAGTCTGTTTATTTGCTTATTGGAATGAACTATAGGTGACTTGTATCATAATGGAATTGTTGTCTCCACCTACCAAACGGGCACTACCCAAACCCATGTCGTGTGTCACACTGACGATATTGCTGTTGTCATCAACGTTGAGTTCCACAGGAATCAGTACCACTTTATTCCAATCCGGATGTTTTACTTCCCATTCTTCTACCGTCAGTCCGTCTTTCTTCGCCTCGTTATTCCTTTCGTGCATACACTGAGAAATCAGTTTGCCAATATTGGAGAAACTATAGGTGTTGTAGTTGCTGTTAAATGATGCAACATAGGATGATTTTCCATCAGCCACTCTTCTTTCCTCAAAGAATTTATGGATGTCTTTCTTGCGTACCATCAATAGATTTTGTGGTACGTCGATGGCCTTTTCTACTTCTATTTGCGCATTGTAACGGTACAATGTCAGTTTTGCTTCATTGATACTATCATTTTCGTGCTGCTCATAGATTTTGCTGATGGGGAGTGTCATTTCTGTAAAGATGCCGGCTGGGGTCACCAAGTGGGTGCAGTCGGTTTTGTCTTTCAACCACTCTTTCAGTTCATCGTTCTTGATGTGCGTACTCTGCATTACCTCAGGCGTAGCTGCGAAACGGCTCATACCAAGATAGGTTGTGTCTTTCTTTTCGTCCTTGTATTTAAAATACACATTCATTGTACCCACTCTTACTTTTATCAGTGTGCCGTCGCCGTCTGTCAGTTTGAAATAAAAACCCGGACAGACATGTCTGATGAAATGATAGGAGTCCTTGAAGAAATCCTTGTTTTCGTAATATTTTTTAAGGATATGTGTTCCGTATTCTTTGGGTAATGTGATACGGATGTTGGGCATATATGAGCCACTTTCCAATATGCTGTCCTTTTCAGTGAAGTCCTTGGCTGTGAACACCTTTTGAACCAATGGTTCGGTTCTTTTCTTGTTGATGTACTTTTCAAGGTCAGCGTTACTATAGTAGACAGAATCCTCGCGGATGACATTGGCGGTATCCAACTCATAGATTTCCATCTTCATGGGGTTGGTATCACTGCCGTAGTACTTGTTGAAATACAGGCGTAATTCAATACTTTCAGCCTCAAATTCACCATTCTCGTTTTTCACCATCCGTTCGTAAGGAGGGAGTTCATAATCCTCCAATGTGCTGAACTGGGCGAGGAAGTCAGCTTTCACCTTTAATCCGGTTTCCAAATCAGTTATCTGTCCGATGTATGAACTGTTGCTGTTGCTCAGGACCGAGTCTGCCACCAAGGAGCGTGTGTGCGCCTCATAAATTGATGTTGTCGCATTGATGTTGTCGGCATCCGTATAAATACCGATATTGTCGGTTGTATCATCGCATGCGATAAATAAAAGTCCGAGTAATCCGATGATTAAAGATTTTATTTTCATCTTCTTTGTTTTAACCTGAGGTTTATTCGTTGTCTTCTCCGCCGCAGATACTGTCGCAGAACTCAGAGAATCTTACATCGTCTGCACCATCCATATTCTCCAGTACTGGGATATTCAGTTCCTTGGCGTAGTCTATCAAGTTTTGGTTGGCTCCGTTATTGGAGAATGTTACACCGTCTGCATACTTGATAGCCAATTTATTCAATTCTTCAAAGGTCATTTCTTCGCTGAAGTCAGCCAAAACAGAACTGTCTACATCCTTGAATGCGATACAGTTGCCAAAATTTTTGCCCATTGGATTCTTTAATTCTTCCGATGATGGGGAATATACAACCTTGCAGTTACGGAAAGCCGGTTCATCCTTGTAGGCTGTTTTGACATAAAGGGGGACGAGAGCTGACATCCATCCTTGGCAATGGATAACATCCGGTGTCCAGCGTAGTTTCATTACAGTGGCCAATACACCGCGAGCATAGAAAATAGCTCGTTCACCATTGTCTGCATATTCATTACCATCTTCATCTGTTGCCATTTTGCGTTTTACAAAATAATCATCGTTGTCGATGAAATAAACCTGCATACGGGCAGACTGGATAGAAGCGACCTTAATAATCAGAGGGTTGTCCGTATCATCAATGATGATATTCATACCCGACAGTCTGATGACCGGGTGCAATTGGTTTCTTCTTTCGTTGATGTTACCCCATTTAGGCATAAAAGTTCTAATCTCTCTGCCTTTTTCTTGAATGGCTTGAGGGAGTTTTCTACCCATTGTCGCCAACTCAGATTCTGAAACGTATGGCGTCATTTCTTGGGTAATAAATAGGATTTTTTGAGCTTTCATTGTCTTGAGTGCTGATTCTGAATGCAAAGATAATGAAAAAAAGCGGAATATCTTTCCTTTTGTTTCTTTTGCTTTCATCTTTTACGTTAAATTCACGTATTTATGTGGTGTTTTCTTTGTCATGTGGCATTTTATATGTTATTTTGCACAGATTTTGGTTAAAGGGTTAAAAGAAAAGATGAAGTTAATACATACGATAGATGAACTGAAAAAAGTGTTGGCTGAGGCGCGTGCCGAGGGCAAGACCATAGGATTGGTTCCCACGATGGGAGCATTGCACGAAGGTCATGTGTCGTTAGCTTGCCGTAGTGTCAAGGAAAATGACTTGACAGTGGTAACTATTTTCTTGAATCCTACACAATTCAATGACAAGAAGGATTTGGAACGTTATCCACGCACATTGGAAGCAGATTGCGAACTATTGCATGCTCATCATGTGAATATTGTCTTTGCGCCGGCTGTTGAAGAAATGTATCCCGAACCTGATACAAGAGTGTTCAGCTATCCACCGACAGATTCCGTCATGGAGGGAGCATATCGCCCAGGTCATTTTAATGGCGTTTGCCAGATTGTCAGCAAGTTGTTCGCCATAGTAGAACCCGATTGTGCTTACTTCGGTGAAAAGGATTACCAGCAGATCGCTGTCATCCGTGCCATGGTCAAGGACTTAGGTTTCCAACTGCGCATCATTCCTTGTCCCGTGATTCGTGAGGAGAGCGGTTTGGCTATGAGTAGTCGTAACACCTTATTGTCGCCGGAGGATAGAACTTTGGCTGCAGTTATTTATCAGACGTTGAAGGAAAGTAAGGAGTTTTCTCTGGCTCATACAGTTGCAGAGACCATTGCATACGTAACTGACACCATCAATGCCCATGATGGTTTGGAAGTGCAGTATTTTTCTATAGTAGATGGTGATACCTTACAAGATGTTACCGATTGGAAAGAAGTTGATAGTGTAGTAGGGTGTATTACTGTATTCTGTGGTGTACAACCCATAAGATTGATAGATCACATTAGTTATAAATAAGATAGAGCAGATATGATGATTCAAGTACTGAAATCAAAGTTACATTGCGTACGTGTCACTGAGGCGAACCTCAATTACATGGGCAGTATTACCATTGATGAAGACTTATTGGATGCTGCCAATATGATAGCAGGGGAGAAGGTTCAGATTGTGAACAATAACAATGGTGAACGTTTTGAGACATATATTATAAAAGGTGAGCGCGGATCAGGTTGCGTTTGCTTGAACGGAGCAGCCGCACGCCGTGTACAAGTGGGTGACATCTGCATCATCATTTCGTATGCCCTCATGGATTTTGAAGAAGCCAAAACCTTCAAACCATCTGTTGTTTTCCCCGATCC
>JAGBUF010000067.1 GCA_017630975.1 Paraprevotella sp.
AGGATCATATCATTTTTGACGCCTACTCTCCTTTTACCATCTATAAGATGCAACAAGGATTATCTCATCTCCGTGAGATGGAGTTGCTGATGAACGAGGACCAACAAGAAAACGCCTGGAAAGGATTAAAAATCAAGAGGAAACACATTACAAGCGGACAAAGTTTATATCGTATGGCCATCAACCGTTATATCGGAGAGCAACTGATGGACCGACTCAAGGATTTGAAACATCTGCCAAAAGAAGAATTATATACTGCTTTACAACCTCATGAGGATGCTTGTGACGAATGGTGCGATATAAGTGGTTTACAAGCCCCCAAGAGTGAAATCCTACGTTTAAAGAAAGACCTTAAAAAGGATGTCATCACATCTGTAGAAGAACTTAACGAACGGTATGCAGAGCTATATCTTAAATACAAAGAATATGCATGGGCATGGGCATGGAAACTGATTCAGACAATGTATCCTCACGTGACAAAAGACAATTTCATCAACATGGCATGTTTCCCCATTATCTGTCAGTGGGAGTCAGCCACATATAATCTCAATGATCTTTTGATTAAGGATGCCAAAAAAGAATTCTCGTCCGCTTCTTGTATTGGTTTCGGCATTGATGGTGATGAAGAAACCGCTCAGAAAGATTTTCTGGCCGTTAGAGGTTCATTTGAAAAGAACTCCTTAATACAAGATATAGAGAAGCAAAAAGAGGGAACAAAGAAAACGGCAGAAATGTGGTTAAAGAAACTGACCTCATCACCATACAAAAATTGAGAGGTGCATTCATAGAAAAACTCTCCCACGTTATCAGACAAAAGAATCGTGCTGCTCACCGGAACAGCACGATTCTTTTGTTATCACTTCAATAAGGACTTTTTACTTTTTGGCACAATTGTATACCACATCCATCACCTTCTTTCCGATTTCATCGGCAGCCTCCATCGTATTGGCTTCCGAATAAACACGGATAATGGGTTCTGTGTTGCTCTTACGCAAATGCACCCACTTATCGGGGAAGTCAATCTTCACTCCGTCAATATCATTCACTTCTTCATCCTTATATAACTCTTTTACCTCACGCAGGATAGCATCCACGTCGGTATCGGGCGTCAAGTCAATTCTATTCTTTGCAATATAGTAAGGTGGATAGGTGGCACGTAATTCAGAAGTTTTCATCCCCTTCTTTGCCAAATATGTCAAGATGAGGGCTATACCCACCAAAGCGTCACGACCATAATGCGCCTCCGGATAAATCACACCGCCATTGCCTTCGCCTCCAATGACCGCATGGGTCTCTTTCATCTTTGTCACTACATTCACTTCGCCTACAGCTGCTGCATTGTATTCACATCCGTACTGACGAGTCACATCACGCAAAGCACGAGTAGAACTTAAATTGGACACGGTATTACCCGGTGTATGTTGTAGAATATAATCAGCTACTGTTACCAACGTATATTCTTCACCATACATCGTGCCATCCTCGCAGAACATCGCCAAACGGTCCACATCGGGATCTACAACAAATGCGATATCATGTTCGCCCTTCTCCATTAAAACCTTGATATCCTGCAAGTTCTTTTCCAATGGTTCAGGGTTATGACCAAAATTACCCGTCGGCTCAGTAAATAGCCCTGTTACCTTCTCCACTCCCAATTGTTCCAACAATTTCGGGAGAATTGTTCCACCAACAGAGTTGACGGTATCTATAGCCACCTTGAAATGTGCATTTCTGATAGCCTCTACATCCACCAATTTCAATGCTTTTACCAGATCTATATGCTTCTGATCGTAACTGTCATCCTCATGATATTTACCCAAATGGTCTACATCAGCATATATAAAAGTCTCCTCCTCTGCTATTTTCAACACCTCATTACCTTCTTCAGCATTCAGGAACTCCCCTTTTTCATTCAGCAACTTCAAGGCATTCCACATTTTAGGATTATGAGAAGCAGTAATAATGATACCACCACATGCACCTTCCATTGTTACCGCTAACTCTGTGGTGGGAGTAGATGCCAAACCGATGTTCACCACATCAAAGCCCATGCCCATCAATGTTCCACACACTACATTTTTCACCATTTCACCGCTGATTCGCGCATCACGTCCCACAACAATCTTATTACTCTCTACAGTGGTCGTTTTACGTATCAGTGTTGCGTATGCAGACGTAAACTTCACAATATCCAATGGGTTCAGCGTATCACCTGCCGGACCACCTATTGTTCCGCGTATTCCGGAAATGGACTTAATCAATGTCATATTTTTCTCTTTTTAAAATTTTGGAACAAAGATAACGATAAATCACGGAAGACCGCACATCCATGAATATATTTCTATTCAATGTTCACACGCAGATCCCCACTACGCCACCTCTTTTCGTTAATTTAGACTCTGGACACACAAAAAAACTTTAATGTCTGCTCCTTACAGTGCTTTTTTCTATAACTTTGCACCACTTAAGAGAAATTCAAATGAGAAAACTATTTCTTGTTTATTTATTATTATATCTGAGTATTCAAGGTTTCCCGCAACAAAGTGGAAACAATGCTCCCGACGTTACCCCGGAAACGCTCAGTCAGAAAGTGGGTCTCTTTGGAAAATCATTCCCCCAAGAGAAAATCTTCATACACATTGACAACACCTGTTATTTCATCGGCGATACCATCCGCTATAAAGCGTATGTAACCAGAAGCGACACACACGCACTGACTAATTTAAGTAAAATTGTGTACATTGAACTGTTCACACCCGACGGTTATTTAGTGGAACGCCAACAAATAGAGTTGAAAGACGGAACGGGGCATGGTGCGGTTGTCCTAACCGACTCCTTGTACTCCGGCTACTATGAATTACGAGGTTATACTCGATGGATGCTGAATTGGGGAAGATGCGAGTTTCCTCACTCTCAGCGAACGGAAGAACTCTTTTACAACCAACAGATGGCAAAGGACTTTTTCCGTGACTACGACAAGATCTACTCACGTGTGTTTCCGGTGTTCGACCAACCGGAAACCCCTGGAGAATACTTTAAAGATATGACGCTCCGCCCGATGAGAAGATACTACAAAAGTACAGATGGCAAACCGGAACTAGATGTGCGTTTCTACCCTGAAGGGGGTGAATTGGTGGTCGGCACTACCGCTAAAGTAGCCTTCGAAGCCAACACCGATGCCGGCGAACATATCAATGTGACACTCAGCATAACGGACAAAGAGAAAAAGGAAATAGCACAAGCCAAGGTCATCAATCGTGGCAGAGGTCATTTTACTATACAAAATGTACGCAAGGATGGCGACTACGAAGCGACATTCGAATACCAAGGTCATCAATACTCGTTCCGCCTACCAACTCCGGTCACAGAAGGATGTGCCTTACGTATCACACAGGAAGGCGATTCTGTCATAGCACAAATTCAATCACATGGTGTCACCATTCCACTTGACTTGGGTCTACAAATCATGCGCAACGGCATAACGGAGGATTTTTACCCCCTCTGTATCAACGAAACCAAAGTACAAACCATCCGTATCCCCCTTGAGAAATTCAAGACGGGAGTAAACCAATTCACACTCTTTGACAAGGATGGACGTATCTACGCCGACCGCCTTTTCTTTATCAACCGTCACGATTACGACACACAAAAGATAGACATTAGCGGTGTACAGCAACAATACCAACCATTTGAGCCTATTGACATCCATTTGAAACTCAAAGAAACGGCTTCGCCAAACATTTCCATCAGCGTTCG
>JAGBUF010000002.1 GCA_017630975.1 Paraprevotella sp.
GTACTTGAAATCATGACGCATAAATGCTTCTAATGAATGATTTTTGAATAAATGATAAGAAGACGACCGCAAGCCTTGCTTGTGGTCGTTGTTGTAACCTTGGTATAAGAACATGGATATTTTTGATTTGATACTGAAAAGACAGAGTGACCGTATGTATGAACAGCGTCCTGTCAGTCGTGAGCAGATTCTGAAATGTTTGGAAGCAGTCCGTCTGGCACCCTCCGCCTGCACTTCCCAACCATGGAAGTTTGTGGTGGTGGATGACCCTAAGATGGTGGCGCAGATGGGAGAGGCTGCTGCGGGAATGGGAATGAATAAATTTGCCAAAGAGGTGCCTGTGATTGTGGCAGTGGTACTTGAAAAGATGAATGTGTTAGCACGTATCGGCAGCGTTATCAAGGATAAGGAGTTTTCCTTGCTTGATATGGGTATAGCAGTGGAACATTTCTGTTTACAAGCAGCAGAAATGGGTTTGGGAACATGTATACTGGGTTGGTTTGACGAAAAAGCCGTCAAGAAAATGTTGAATATCCGTGATAGGCGTGTTCCTCTGTTGATAACATTGGGTTATCCGGCAGGAAAAACCAGAGGGAAAGTTCGTAAGTCGTTGGAGGAGATGAGCAGTTGGAACAAATATTAAATTATTATGTTAGGAAAAAGAGCGAGAGGTTATATTGAGGGTGTTATTGCATCTGTCAGCTATGGACTGAATCCATTGTTTGCATTGCCTTTGTATGCGACAGGTATGTTGGTGGATTCCGTTTTGTTCTACCGTTATGCCTTTGCCATCTTGCTATTGGCAGTCATGATGAAAGTCAGCAAGCAATCCTTTGCCTTGAAACGTAATGAGATACTGCCGTTGGTGGTGATGGGGTTGCTTTTTTCTCTATCGTCTTTGTTTTTGTTTCAGAGTTTCCGGTACATGGATGCCGGCATTGCTTCTACCATCTTGTTTGTCTATCCCATTATTGTAGCGGTGATTATGGCAGTTTTCTTCAAGGAGAAACTGAGTTTGTTGAAGATGCTCTCTATTACCATTGCATTTATAGGTATCTCCTTGTTGTATGAAGGTGAGGGTGGGGTTACACTTAGCTTATTAGGTGTGGTATATGTCTTATTGTCCTCGTTGGTGTATGCCCTTTATATTGTAGGAGTGAACCATTCTGTATTGAAGGACATGCCGGGCTTAAAACTGACGTTCTATGCCATCCTTTTCGGATTTTCCATATATGTTGTTCGTCTACGAGGAGGTATGGATTTGCAACCTCTGACAACGTTCTCGCAGTGGTTTAATGCCTTTGGTCTGGCATTGTTCCCAACGTTGATATCATTGGTGGCGATTACAAAGTCTATTCATCATATCGGTTCCACACCTGCAGCCATTCTCGGTGCTTTGGAACCACTCACCGCGTTGGTAGTGGGTGTAATGGTGTTCGACGAGCGCTTGACCTCAGCCAATATGGTGGGTATTGTCATGATTCTCTCCTCCGTCACGATGATCATCGTAGGACGTGGAGCATGGGGGCAGATACAGCGCTTTTTCCGTAATAGAAGATAAATACATTATATAGCAAATGACGCCGTTCGTAAAGATTGAACGGCGTCATTTGTTGTTGGAGTCTGTTTTATCTTATCTCACCCATATTTTCTTGCTGTTTATGATGTAGAGTCCGGATTTGAGTCCTTGGGTTGTGGTAGCAGCCTTGCGTACCAACTGTCCTTTCAGGTTGTAAATATCAAATGCGGAGGTGTTCTTGTCCGCTTTCGGAGCGTCAATGCCGGTGATCTCAAAGATATCAAAGAATTCTCTCCAAAGTGGATCACTCATGTATGCAGATGTTCTTCCTTCAGGAACATATAGTGTGCAATCCCATGTGTCGATACCATTCAATGCATCAGAACTACATATAGGTGGCTCTTGAGCAAGACAATAAATAGATTTGATGTTGCTACACCCGGCGAATGCGCTTGGACCAATTTTTCTTACGTTTTGTGGTAGTGTGATAGAGGTCAGACCGGTGCAGTTCTCAAAGGCATTATGGCGTATGCTTGTCAGGCTTTGTGGGAATATAACTTCTTTTAAACTTGTCATTCCGTTGCACAGGAATTTTGGAACGGATGTTACATCTTCACCGAATGTGATGGATGTGATTTGACTATCTTTGAAGGGCATTTCTTCCGCAGACGCTAAATCAGGGTAGTCTTTGGCATTCCAAATAATAGAATTTAATGCAGTGCAACCTGCAAAAGCATTGGAGCGAATGTTGGTAATTTTGCTTCCGATGGTTAAGCTTGTTAAGTTTGCACAACCATCGAATGCTGATTCTCCAATACTATAGTTTCCGCCCTTGTAATCTTCAGGTAATGTCAGGTTGGATTCATTGCCGATGTAACAGCATAATGTATTTCCTTCTGATGATTCAGTAAAGAAGAAATCTCCTATTTGAGTATCAGCATTAACCACCTTGTCTGCATAATTGGAAACGTATCCATAATATGTGCTTCCTTTCGTAATGTTTAAGTCAGAAAGATTGAAGACCGTTTTAAGGTTTTTACAATTATAGAACGCATAGTCTCCGATAGTAGTTACGCTGTTAGGAATGGTTACGCTTGTCAGTCCTGTGCAATAACCGAACGCATAGTCTCTGATAGTAGTTACATCATCAGGAATAACTAAATCCTTAATTTCCTTTCCATTAAGATATAAATGTTTGGCATAAGATAAAGGATTAGAGTTAGCTCCGTCAAAAGTAATATTACACCAAGCAGCAATGTCTGTAATATGAACGCTTGTCAGTCCTGTGCATTCATAGAACGTATATTCTCCGATAGTAGTTACGCTGTTAGGAATGGTTATGCTTGTCAGTCCGGTGCATTTATAAAACGCATAGCCTTCAATAGTAGTTACGCTGTTGGGAATGTTTACGCTTGTCAGTCCTGTGCAATCCTCGAACGCACCGTCTCCGATAGTAGTTACGCTGTTGGGAATGTTTACGCTTGTCAGTCCTGAGCACCCCAAGAACGCAGACTCTCCGATAGTAGTTACGCTGTTGGGAATAGTTACGCTTGTCAATCCGGTGCATTTAAAGAACGCATCGTTTCCGATAGTAGTTGTACCTTCTTTGATGTTAATGTTTGAATTTTGAGGCATAGTGCCTTTGTATTTATAAAAGCAACTTCCGATATAGATTTCTCCATCAGGTAGATTATTGTGCCAAGGTGTACCATAGAACGCTTCGGAACCGATAGTAGTTACGCTGTTAGGAATAGTTACGCTTGTCAGTTCGTCGCAATAAGCGAACGCATGGTTTCCGATAGTAGTTACGCTGTTAGGAATAGTTACGCTTGTCAGTTCGGTGCAATACTCGAACGCACATTCTTCAATAGTAGTTA
>JAGBUF010000068.1 GCA_017630975.1 Paraprevotella sp.
ATTGGTTTTTAAAAGCAATCCAATCAAGAGATTCTTCAATGTCTTCTACTTCATTGCCTGTTGCATTCAAATGTTCAGTTCCTTCATCCTTGATTTTGTAGGTGAGGGTAGAGTATTGACTTTCAAAATCATATCCTTTTTCTTGTTGTCTTGCTCTGTCGTTCCATACAATATCCATGCTGTTTAATGAAGGCATGAATATATTGCTCATTCCATGTGCTTGTACAGTGAAATCGACCATGTAAGAATGTGGACGAAGCGCATAACATAAATCCAACCATGCTCCGTTAGATGCATTCAGTCTCATGGTAACTGTTGAATCAGTTACATTTTCGGCACTGAAAAAGAAGTCATCAGTGTTGATGTTTTCAGTCTTACCGGCAATCATTAGTCGCATGTGTGAATCCTTTTCGTCAAATAGGATTACGGCATTGCCTTCTTGATTCTTGTATTCTTTTAATTCTGCTTTCTTTACTACACCACCTCTTGTGTTAAAGGTTAATTTTACCAACTCGTTTTCCAATACGATAGGTGTTGCAGTTCCACTTCTGTGGGCATAGAATAATGAAGTGCTGTCTAATGCCGCTTCAACACGTTGTGCAATTTCAGCAGTTTCTTTTGCTTTTATTTCCTCCTCTGCTTTGAGGCGTTCAATGGTTTGAATAGAATCTTGTCTCATTCGTTCTTGTATCTCAGCATCACTGGGACGACTGAAATAACTGAAACCGATAAGAACTAAACCAATACGGATGAATCCGGTTAATGTGTTTTTATCCATTTTATTTTTTTATTATGTTAATTCGGATGAATTTTATATAAGCCATCGTCTGTGTCGGTTGATTGACGGTTGAATGTATGGCCTGTTATTTTTTATTAGGTTGCAAAAATACTAAAAAAGAATGTGATTAACGAATAAATATCTAATAATAATAGGGAAAAGAGTGTATGCAACGATAATTGGTGCTGATATTTTTTTTGATATCGTAATTTTTTTAACTTTGTGCTAAATTAATTTAAAATAGACAAGATGAAAAAAACAATAATATGTCTTTTGTGTGTGATGTTTTTACTGCCTATAAAGGCTGATGATATTAATGTCATAACGTCGGATACAATAAAAACTGATTCAGTTATAGAGAAATATACCTCGCTGATAGAAAAATTACAAAGAGAAATTCAGCAACTCAAAGCAGATTCGGCATTACGACAAAGTCCATATTTTTTCAGAACATTTGCGCAAGGAACATTATATGATGCGCCTTTAAAGCAAGAATTTGGTTTGGCTTGGCAACCAACTTTACCGGGACGTACAGTTGATACTCCATCCATATATAATTCTAAGGATTTTCAATCGACACTATTGAAAGAGGAAAATGAGAGATTGATGGATATGTATGTAACTACCCCTCAGTTGGTCAAGACAACAGAAACAGAATTGGAAGAAAATGGTGGAATCCATGATGGTGGCTTGCCGGAAACTCCAACTGATGTAAAAATACACAAACAGAATATTGTCTTTGATATTATAGACGACGAAGAACCTATAAAATTAGATGTTAAAAGACCGAACTTCTGGAAATTCAGTGGTAATTATTCTTTGCAATTCACTCAGACTTATTTCTCTGATAACTGGTATCAGGGGGGAGAAAACAATTATTCCATGTTAGCATTGGCAACAATGGAAGCCAATTTTGATAACAAACAGAAGGTTCAGTGGGATAATAAGCTGGAAATGCGATTGGGATTTCAGACATCAAAAAGTGATGAGAAGCATAAAATGAAGACCAATGATGACTTGCTACGTTTTACATCAAAAATAGGTTATAAAGCCACTAAACATTGGTTCTATACCTTACAAGTTCAAGCATATACACAATTCTATCCAAGTTTTAGAGCGAACTCTTTTGACGTGTCTTCTGATTTTATGTCACCATTCAACTTAGTGGTTTCTCTCGGTATGGATTATAAATTTGAGTGGAAGAAATTCAGAGGTTCTGCCAATTTATCCCCGATAGCTTATAACTTTAAAAGTGTGGCAAGACCTTCCCTGTATGGGAATTTCGGCTTGGAACCGGGTAAAAAAGTGTACAATAACTTTGGTCCGAATATTACCGTCAACTATACTTGGGAAATCTGCAAAAATATAAGATGGGATGCCAGAATATATTGGTTTAGTAATATGAAGATGACTGATATTGAATGGGAAAATACGTTTACCTTCTCCATTAATAAGTACTTGAATTCCAAACTCTTCCTTTATCCAAGAATAGACGATAGTTCAGAAAGATACAAGTCTGAAAATGGCTCGTACCTAATGTTTAAAGAGTGGTTTAGCTTAGGTGTGAATTATTCGTTCTAATCAACCGTGAAGACTTTTGTTGATTTCTTCAATGTAGTTTAGTAACTCTTCTCTTCCTGTTCTATTTTCTGATGAAGTGATGAAGTAGGGGGGGAGTTCTTCCCATTGTTCTTTCAACTTTTTCAGATATGAGGAAATGTTGGATTTTAGTTTGCTGAGTTTTGATTTGTCTGCTTTTGTGAAGATGATTCCGAAGGGTATGCCGTTTTCGCCCAGCCATTCAATAAATTCCAAGTCAATCTTTTGAGGTTCAAGTCGTGAGTCTACAAGCACGAATAGACAAGTCATTTCTTCTCTATTTAAGATGTAGGAAGAAATAAGAGTTTGTAACTTTTCAACTTCAGACTTACTCCTTTTGGCATAACCATAACCAGGTAAGTCTACCAGATACCACTCGTTGTTAATAATGAAGTGGTTGATCAATAGTGTCTTTCCTGGGGTTGCAGATGTCTTGGCTAATTTTTTGTTGTTAGCAAGCATGTTGATAAGACTGGATTTACCTACGTTTGAACGTCCAATAAAAGCGTATTCCGGTAAGTTTGTTGTGGGGCATTTCCCTACGAGGGAGTTGCTGATTACAAATTCTGCACTCTTGATTTCCATATCTTTAATTTTTATTCGGCAAATATACGTTTTTTACTTGAGTTTTGAGTATATTTGCACGAAATAGTGTGTAGAACTCATGAATCAACAATATCCGTCCGCTTTATTAGAAAGAGCTGTTAATGAATTTGCAAAACTTCCCGGTATCGGAGCAAAGACTGCGATGCGTTTGGTCTTGCATTTGTTACGTCAGGATAAGGAAACTGTTGAGAATTTCGGTCATTCATTGATTACACTCAAGAACGAAGTCAAGTATTGTTCAGAATGTCATAATATTTCAGATACTGAAATTTGTGGTATCTGTGCAGATGCGCGTCGTGATCATACCATCGTGTGTGTTGTAGAAAATATTCAAGATGTTATGGCTATCGAAAATACGCATCAATATAAAGGAGTATATCATGTATTGGGTGGCGTTATTTCTCCTATGGATGGTGTGGGACCCTCGGACTTGGAAATTCAATCCTTAGTGGATCGAGTGAATAAAGGAGGTGTAAATGAGGTGGTGCTGGCTTTGAGTCCAACGATGGAAGGAGATACGACGAATTTTTATATATATAGAAAGATAGAGCAGTCAGGAGTTAACATTACCATGATTGCACGCGGCGTAGCTCAAAATGATGAATTGCAATACACTGATGAGATTACGTTAGGTCGTTCTATTATCAATAGAGTCACTTTTACAGGAAAAATATAGTATGAACAAAAGATTAGATCAGCATAGTGCCAAGCAAGCGGCAACGAGAGTCCGTAAGTATTGGTTGTCCATTGTATGTCCGATATTGATATTGGGACTAATAGTGCTTTTGTCGGAATTTAATCATGAATTATTTATTTTGCAATCTGAACCCTTTACGATTTTTGTTCTCTCCATGATTGGTATCATGCAAACACTTATTCTTGTTCCCTTATGTTTGAAAATGCATGTCTTTCCTATATTCAAAAACAGGTTCCAAAATGAAGATGCCCAATTAGCCTATAGATCATACATTCGTATGTCCCTTTTAAGAATCATCCTTTTGTGTGCGACTGTAATAATGAATTTTATATCTTATTTTTTATACGAAAACCAGTCCAATGGAATTTGTATTCTCATCACTGCTATAGCATTGATTTTCTGTTGGACATCGGAAAATAAGGTAAAGGATGAGATGCAACGTATGTGTGAGGGAGAATACCAAGCTGATAAAAGATGAGCGTAATCATGAAGTTGTCTGTTGTCATAGTCAGTTATAATGTCAAGTATTACCTTGAACAATGTCTTCTGTCTTTGAG
>JAGBUF010000069.1 GCA_017630975.1 Paraprevotella sp.
TGACCAATCCAGGTACCATCGGTGCGGACGTTTGCCACCTGAACCTCCACAAGACATTTGCCAGCCCTCACGGTGGTGGTGGTCCGGGTGTAGGTCCTGTAGGCGTAGCAGAACATTTGGTTCCAGTCTTACCTAAGCACTGTTCATGGGGCGATAGCACTAACCAAGTATCAGCTGCTCCATATGGTAGTGCAGGTATTCTCCCGATTACTTATGGTTACATCTGCATGATGGGTACAGAAGGTTTGACACGTGCAACCAAGACCGCTATCCTTAGCGCTAATTATTTGGCTGCATGCTTCAAAGATACTTACGGCATTGTCTATTCAGGTGCTACCGGTTTTGTAGGACATGAAATGATTTTGGATTGCCGCTATCTGCATGAAATGGCAGGTATCAGTGAAAACGATATTGCCAAGCGATTGATGGACTTTGGTTATCATGCTCCAACTCTCTCCTTCCCTGTACATGGTACATTGAGGATTGAGCCAACAGAAAGTGAAAGCCTTTGGGAACTCGACAACTTTGTGAAAGTGATGTTGACTATTTGGGAAGAAATCCAAGAAGTGAAGGATGGTCGCGCAGACAAGGAAGACAATGTTTTGATTAATGCTCCTCACCCTGAATATGAAGTGGTTGGAGATGAATGGAATCATAGCTATAGCCGCGCAAAAGCAGCTTATCCGATTGAATATGTAAAGGAAAACAAGTTCTGGATTAATGTTGCAAGAGTAGACAACACTTTGGGTGACCGCAAATTATTGCCAACCCGTTACGGAACATTTGAATAATAAAAGAATTAAAGGCTGCCAAATGGCAGCCTTTAATTTATATGTAATATCTCAATCAATCAGTCAATATATTACTATAAATCTTATTTCGTTGCGGAGTAATATTCTTAGCCTTGAAGAGCTCTGGAACCGTTACAAACCGATAGCCCTGCTTCTTCAGTTCAGGAATAACCACATCCAAAGCCTGAACAGTAGCCTCATTACCTGGCATATCGTGCAACAAATAGATAAGTCCATCAGCCGCCATATCCATCATTCTTTTAGCACGTTCTTCAGCCGTAACAGAAGGCATCCAGTCTTCTACTCCCATTCCACTGATGAAAGTCAAATCAATGTTATCGTACATCAATTGATTATAGGATATAAATGGAGGACGAAAGAATGTTGGTTGTACACCTACATACTTAACAATAAGGTCAGTTGTCTTTTGAATTTCATCCTTAATTTCTTCAGCTGACAATTCCTTCATATTCGCATGACTGAAAGAATGATTCTGAATATCACATCCCATATCGAAAGCCCGCTTCATAACCACAGCACTTGAATCATTGATGTTTCTACCAATGACATAAAACGATCCTTTCACACCATGTTTTTCCAACATATTGAGCATCTGTACCGTAGTCGATGTGTTCGGACCATCATCAAAACTCAATGCAACCAGTTTCTGTTCTACCGGTGCAAGCGTTTCATTTTCCGCTTTCTTTTTATTTGTCCCACAAGAGACCAAAAGACAAGCAGATAACAGAAATAGGATAAAATTCTTCATACTTCCCACCATTATACGATCAACACTTGATGTTCAATTCGTTCAAGATAGTACGCATCTTTTCAAATGTAGTGATACGAGTTGGCACCAATGGTAAACGCAACTTATTCTCAATCAGCCCCATCACATTTAACATAGCCTTTACTCCGGCCGGATTACCATCCACAAACAACAAGCTGAACAATTCGGTAAACTTATGGTGAATAGTCAAGGCGTTTGCATAATCACCTTGCAAGGCCAAGCGTGTCATACGACTGAATTCACGCGGAAAAGCATTACCAATCACAGAGATAACCCCTACTGCACCTAATGTAATCAATGGGAATGTAATACCATCATCACCGGAAATGACGTCAAAGTTTTCAGGCTTGTTCTTGATGATGTCATCCATCTGTGTAATATTACCTGACGCTTCCTTAATGGCAACGATATTCTTGAAGTCACGAGCCAAACGCAAAGTAGTCTCAGCGGTCATGTTTACACCTGTGCGACCCGGCACATTATATAACACGATAGGAAGTTCAGTAGATTGGGCAATAGCCTTATAATGTTGATACAAACCTTCTTGCGAAGGCTTATTATAATAAGGTACAGCTACCAATACCGCATCAACACCTGCCATCATTTCTTTATCTTGCAATGTTTCAATAACCGTACGTGTACAATTACTTCCTACTCCCAACAAAATAGGCAACTGACCGTTTACACGTTCAACAACCAAATTCTTAATCTTAAGTTTCTCATCCTTTGTCAATGTAGGAGTTTCAGCTGTAGTACCCAATACACATAAAAAATCTGTACCATTCTGCAACTGATAATCTACCAAACGAAGCAACGCATCATAATCAACACTATCATCTTCTTTGAAAGGAGTAATCAAAGCTACTCCCATACCTTTTAACTTTGTACGTATCATAATAAAATGTATTTCTTTCTAATTGGGTACAAAAATACTATATATTTTCTATTTTAATAATAATAACAAACGAAAAATTAAAAATAGAATACAAAAAGTTAGTCTATCAATTTTAAGAAGTCATCTTCTTTCATGATGGGAGCGATGTGAGCATATTTGGGAGCTTTGAGTCCGAGCATATAGAACATCTGAAGGTGAATGGGGATTGATGCAATCCATTCGTCACCTCTGATTACGGTTGTTGTGCCCATGAGATAATCGTCA
>JAGBUF010000070.1 GCA_017630975.1 Paraprevotella sp.
CTGACCTCTTCCTGTGTGACACGCATGGCAATGCTACCATCCTCTGCAATCAGATTGGATGCCAGATTCTTTGCCTTGTCAAAAATGATGGTCAGTGGAGTAGTGGTACACTCAATCAAATCCCATGCTACGTTAGGTACATCATTGACATAGCGTTGCAGTCGGTTGTCTGAATCCACCAAGCAAATCAATGCTTTACTGTCTTCGCGTTGTTTGATCTCATACACACGTTTTACTGCTTCTTCATTTGTGGCATCACATCCGATGCCCCAAATGGTATCGGTTGGATATAGTATGACACCTCCTTTGCGAAGTACCTCAACGGCTTGTTTTATATCTTCTTCTAATGACATAAGATGCTAATTTCGTTTGTGTTAGAACTCGCTGGTAAAGTGGAACTTAATATGCTCAAAGTCGTTTTGTGCCATTTGCAGTACGTAGTTGCTGTCGGCAAGGAATACGTCTCTGCCTTCGCGATCCTTTGCCATGAATTGGAACTTTCTCTTCTTGAAGGCTTCCAATTGTGCAGGATCGTCACTCTCAATCCAGCATGCTTTGTACAGACTGAGTGGTTCCCATCTACACTTGGCATTATATTCGTTTTCCAAACGGTATTGTATTACTTCAAACTGCAGTTGTCCTACCGTTCCGATAATTTTACGTCCGTTGAACTGATTGACGAAAAGCTGTGCTACACCCTCGTCCATAAGTTGCTCGATACCTTTCTGCAACTGTTTGGTTTTCATTGGGTCGGCATTCTCAATGTATTTGAACATTTCGGGAGAGAAACTGGGCAGACCGCGGAAATGAATTTTTTCTCCTTCTGTCAGCGTGTCGCCGATTTTGAAGATACCGCTATCCGGTAATCCCACGATATCGCCGGGATATGCTTCGTCAATGGTGCTTTTCTTCTGTGCCATGAACTGAGTAGGAGAAGAGAAACGCAAGGTTTTGTTCTGACGGATGTGCAGATAAGGAGCGTTTCGCACAAATTTACCCGAACATACTTTGCAGAAGGCAATACATGAACGGTGGTTCGGGTCGATATTGGCCGTAATCTTGAAGATGAATCCGCTGAATTTTGGTTCTTCGGGAAGTATCATACGTTCTTCTGCCTTAGTGGGACGTGGGCTGGGGGCTATCTTTACGAAACAATCCAATAGTTCCTTTACACCGAAATTGTTCAGTGCCGAACCAAAAAAGACCGGTGCAACTTCGGCATTCAGATAGGTGTTGACGTCAAATTCAGGATAAACACCGTCTACCAATTCCAAATCCATTCGCAGTTTATCTGCGTCGTCTTCGCCAACGTGTGCCTCCAATTCATCACTATTGATGTCTACCGCCACTTTCTCGGTCACTTTCTGTTTATCCGGAGTAAACAAGTCCAATTTTTCTTCATAGATGTTGTAAACTCCCTTGAAACGTTGTCCTTGATTGATGGGCCAACTCAATGGGCGCACCTTAATCTGGAGCTCATTCTCCAATTCATCCAATAAATCAAATGGATCTTTACCTTCGCGGTCCATTTTGTTGATGAAAATGATCACAGGTGTCTTGCGCATGCGGCACACTGTCATCAATTTGCGTGTCTGAGTTTCCACACCTTTTGCACTGTCTACCACAATAATGGCGCTGTCTACAGCTGTCAGTGTGCGGAAAGTATCCTCAGCAAAGTCCTGGTGTCCCGGAGTATCAAGGATGTTTACCTTATAATCATTGTAGTCGAATTCCATTACGGATGTGGTGACTGAGATACCACGTTGTTTTTCTATTTCCATCCAGTCACTGGTGGCTGTCTTCTTGATCTTATTGCTTTTTACAGCTCCAGCAACTTGTATTTGTCCACCGAAAAGCAATAGTTTTTCGGTGAGTGTTGTCTTACCGGCATCCGGATGCGATATGATGGCGAAGGTTCTTCTTCTTTCTATTTCGTTCATCTGTATTTTACTTATTGTTCGTGTTCTAATTTATAAATGCAGTCATTCAGTGCATCTTCCCAGTAAGGGATTTCTATCTGATATGTACTTTTGATTTTCGTCTTGTCAAGTACGGAATAATGTGGTCTTGCTGCCGGAGTAGGGTACTCTTCTGTGTGCAATGGACGCACATGGCATGTGGTGATTCCTGCAATACGATGTATGGCTTTGGTGAAGTCATACCATGAGATGCAACCCTCATTACTGAAATGATAAACACCAGGCACGATTCCTTGTTGGATGATAGTAAAAATGGCCTGTGCCAAATCTCTTGCATAGGTGGGTGTACCTATTTGGTCGAAGATGACACCGAGACTTTCCTTTTCTTTTCCCAATCGTATCATGGTCTTGACAAAATTGTTGCCGAAGGTGGAGTAGAGCCATGCTGTTCGGATGACGGCTGATTGCGGACAACCTTTCAATACAGCTTGTTCGCCTGCCAATTTTGTTCTGCCGTAGACTGTAGCCGGACAGGTCGGTTCATCTTCCTTGTACGGAATGTGGTTGGTACCGTCAAACACATAGTCTGTTGATACATGAATCATCCAACCGCCTCTTGCATTTACTGCTTCAGCAAGATATCCGGGAGCGATATGATTGAGCAAGTCACATAGTTGTTCGTTATCTTCGGCTTTGTCTACAGCTGTGTAGGCTGCACAATTGATGATACCGTTGATTTGGTGTTCATTGACAAAGTCGTTTACAGCATTTTGATTGGTGATGTCTAACTCGTTTACGTCGGTATAGAAAAAGTTGAATTCCGGATGTTGCTTTGCCAATACTTGAATCTCGTTGCCCAATTGACCATTGCAACCTGTTATCAAAATATTTGTCATAATCTTCTTGGTTATTGTTGTTCAAAATTCAGTTCGCCATTCATGTCTTGTCTGTAGTAGTCAGACAATGAAGCTATTAACTTTGTGATATCAGCAATGGCCAAATCAGTCTCTTTGCTGATAACTTTCTGTTGTAAGCGTAACATCATCACTCCATATAACGCTTCAAAGCATGTTTCCAGCTCAAAGGTATCTTTGTTTTGTCCTTTGTTGCGCAATTCAACAATATACGGAAGTGCCTTGTAGTATGTAGCTGTATAGAACGGAAACTTGGTGGATTTCAATAGCTCGTTGTGCAAGTCAGTGAGCAAAATAATGATGTTTTTGTTGATTTGCAGATGACCTTTTGTTTCAATCCCCTCGGCATGCATCATGTCGATAAGGTGTTGATACCATTCTTCCAATGCCTTTTGTTCTGCATCTTTCAATTGGAACTTCTTCAAGTAACTTTCTTTGAGTTGGTCGATATTCAAAGAGTGAGCACGGATGATGTCTTCCACTTGCCACATGTAGAGTA
>JAGBUF010000071.1 GCA_017630975.1 Paraprevotella sp.
CCGATGAGAGTCACTTATTACTAACCATGTATGCAGGAGAACGATTCAGGAACATGCAAACACAGGGTGGCATGAAACGCACTAACGTGCCATACATGCGTGAGACATTCATCAAAGAAACTGATTTGATTCCTTTCAACAACGACTTCAATATGATGGACGCCAATGTGTTTAGTGGTAATGCGCAAACAAAGAACCTGGAAGAAATCAATGCTGGTATAGACTCTCTCACACACAGAAGCGACAGTACCGGTCGTGCTCTTTTCGCTTACATGGAAAAATCCACATTGAAACGACGTACTTTTTTGACACCGAAGGATTCCATCAAATTTGCGACACAAAAATACGACATCGATGCCAAATACAACCAACTGAGCATCAATGAAAGACATAATATCATGCGCAACGCCATGCAGAAAAGTATGATAGCGTCCAATGAATATGAATTCCGCAGTCTTGTTTCCAAGGATTTGGACCAAGCCACAAGAGGACATTGGGTAGAATGGCATAAAAAATTCACGTTATCATTGGCATGTCTTCTTTTCTTCTTCATCGGTGCCCCCCTCGGAGCCATTATTCGAAAAGGTGGATTAGGTGTTCCGGTCGTCATATCCGTTGTTATCTTTATCTTCTATTATATCGTCAACGCATCAGGGGATAAAATGGCTAAAAGTGGAGAATGGGTAGTATGGTTTGGAGAATGGCTAAGTACGATGGTACTACTCCCATTGGGTGCTTTTTTGACATATAAAGCCAACAAGGACTCCGCCGTATTCAATATTGAAGCCTACATCCAGGTGATACGTAGAATATTGGGACTACGTGTCTCACGCAATGTCACACGTAAAGAAGTCATTATCTATGACCCGGATTACGCAAAAGTTAGTCAGGACATCAGTCTACTGACCAAAGATTGGAACAATTACGAACAAAAAGTTCGTTTGCGCTTCCCACCTCACTACATACGTTTGTTCTTCTACAAAATAGATGATCAAGAAGTCAGCGTACTCAACGAACGAATGGAGGAAATTATCTCAACACTATGCAACAGTAGAGACGCCATGATTCTCGCCTCAATCAATAAGATTCCCGTATTGGCAACGCACGCGCATACGCGCCCGTTCCATAATTATAAGTGGAATATGGTTTTGGGAGTCATTTTCCCTCTTGGTATCTTTTTCTATTTCCGTATTTGGAACTACCGGATAAGATTATACAAAGATATCAAACAAATCCAAAAAAACTTTGATTTTATCAACGAACGTATAGACAAAATATTAGACAAAAAATAAACACAATATATGGATACATTCAAGTTAAATTCCATTGAAGACGCTATTCAGGACTTCAAAGAAGGTAAATTCCTTATCGTCGTAGACGATGAAGACCGCGAGAATGAAGGGGATTTTATCACCGCTGCCGAAACCATTACTCCTGAAAAGGTAAACTTCATGTTGCAAGAGGGACGCGGTGTACTATGTGCGCCCATTACCATTTCCCGTAGCGAAGAACTGGAATTGCCCCGCCAAGTGGATCACAATACATCCATGTTGGGAACCCCCTTTACCGTAACCGTAGATAAGTTAGATGGCTGTACAACCGGTGTATCCGCTCACGATCGTGCCGCAACCATTCGTGCATTAGCAGACCCCAACTCACGACCTGAGACATTCGGAAGACCGGGACATATCAATCC
>JAGBUF010000011.1 GCA_017630975.1 Paraprevotella sp.
AATATTTTTTTAAGATTGTTTTTTATGTTTCACGTGGAACATTTATCATCTTCCAAGTAATACCAAAAGTACATTAATGTCGCTCGGTGACACACCGGGGATTCTTCCGGCTTGAGCTAATGTCTCTGGGTTTATTTTTTCTAATTTTTGTCGCGCTTCAATCGATCGGGAGCTCATGTTTTTGTAATCAAATCGACCTTTGATTTTGATGTTTTCTAAACGTTGCATCTTGTCAGCGATGATTCTCTCACGTGAGATGTAGCCATGATATTTTATTGCGATTTCTGCTGCTTCTATAATTTCTTCATTTCGGTCAACTATAGATGTTGTAATGGCTTTAAGAGGTGCTATATATTCGGATATGCCTTTTAATGTAATCTGTGGACGATTGATAAGGTCAAACAATTTACATCCGTATTTCAGTGGAGTCGTGCCGATGGTTTCCAATGCAGGATTGATTAAAGCAGGTTTTAATGAAAAGTTTTCGCAGAACTTGACAATTCGTTCAATTTCCTCTTTTTTCTTTATCCAGTGCTCGTATCGATCTTTTTTTGCAAGTCCCAAAGCATAAGAGCGTTCTGTTAGTCGGGCATCAGCATCGTCCTGTCTTAATAATATACGGTATTCTGCACGTGATGTAAACATACGATATGGTTCATCAACTCCCTTAGTCACCAAATCGTCGATAAGTACGCCGATATACGACTCATCTCTATGCATAACAAATGGTTCACTCCCTACGCATTTGAGAGCCGCATTGATGCCGGCAACAATGCCTTGTCCTGCAGCTTCCTCATATCCGGTTGTTCCGTTTACCTGTCCAGCCATGAATAATCCGGATATAATTTTCGATTCCAGCGAGTGTTTTAATTGCGTAGGATCAAAATAGTCGTATTCAATGGCATAACCGGGTCGATATATTACCAGGTCTCTGAATGCCGGGATTTTCTTTAAGGCAGATATTTGGATATTAAGCGGTAAACTCGATGAGAATCCGTTCAAATAATATTCTTGTGTATTTTCACCTTCAGGTTCAAGGAAAAGTTGATGCTGTTCGCGTTCCGGGAAGGTGACCAACTTTGTTTCAATGCTCGGACAGTAACGTGGCCCGATACTTTGTATTTGACCGTTGTAAAGGGGAGAATCTGGCAGTCCGCTTTCCAATACTTTGTGTACTTCAGGATTGGTAAAACAGGTCCAACAGGGTAGTTGTTTTAATTGACGATTCTGGCTCATGAAGGAGAATTTATGGTAATCGTGTTCTCCCTCTTGGATTTCCATATCTTCAAAATGTACGCTTCGGGCATCAATTCTGACAGGAGTACCGGTCTTCATTCTTCCGTATTCGATGCCATGTCGTGCGATGGATTCGGTGAGATGATATGATGCCGGTTCGGCTACTCTTCCACCAGCAATCTGTGTGTGTCCGATATGCATTAATCCGTTGAGAAATGTTCCTGCGGTGAGAATGACGCATCTTGCTTTAAATTCAATATCAAAGTAGGTCTTGACTCCCGTCACGATTCCGTCTTTTACTAAAAGTTCCTTGACTTGGTCTTGCCAAATATGTAGGTTGGGAGTGTTTTCCAAAATTTCGCGCCATGTCCAAATGAACTTCCCTCTGTCGCATTGGGCGCGTGGGCTCCACATGGCAGGACCTTTTGAGCGATTCAGCATCCTGAACTGAATCGCTGTGCGGTCGGTTACAATGCCGGTGTATCCTCCTAATGCGTCAATTTCGCGCACGATTTGTCCTTTGGCAATTCCACCGATGGCGGGATTACAACTCATTTGCCCAATCTTGTTCATATCCATGGTGATTAAGCAAGTTTTTGCTCCCATATTGGCAGCTGCAGCTGCTGCTTCGCAACCAGCATGTCCACCACCAATAACTATAACGTCATAATCAAAGTTCATCTGTTGTTTGTTTTACTCATGCAAAAGTAGTGATTTTTAGGAATATAATTTGAGATTTTCTTTGTGTAATTCAGGATTAAACGTAAATTTGCATGATAGTTAATAGTTAACCTTTCAGTGGACTTATTATTAAAACATTTATAATTCTTTTAAATTCAATTACTTATGTGGTTATGTAATTCATCTATTGGTAGGAAAGTGGTGATGTCCGTCAGTGGATTAGCACTTATCCTGTTCTTGACGTTCCATGCGTCGATGAACTTAGTGGCTCTGTTCTCAGCAGAGGGCTACAACATGATTTGTGAGTTTCTTGGAGCCAACTGGTATGCAGTGGCTGCCACTTTAGGCTTGGCTGCTTTGGTGGTGGTACACATTGTGTATGCATTCTGGCTCACGTTGCAAAACTATCGTGCTCGCGGTAAGGATCGTTATGCGGTAACCGACAAGCCTAAGGCTGTTGAATGGGCAGCTCAGAATATGTTGGTACTGGGTATCATCGTCGTGTTGGGTATGGTGCTTCACCTTTGGAATTTTTGGTACAACATGATGTTTGCCGAGTTGATTCATCAACCGGAATTAGGCGGACTTCATGCGACTGACGGCTATGGATATATCGTTCAAACATTCAGTTGCCCCGTTTACGTGGTACTTTATGTTATTTGGTTGGTAGCTTTGTGGTTCCATTTGACTCATGGTTTTTGGAGCGCATTGCAAACTGTAGGATGGAGCGGTAAGATCTGGTTTGAGCGTTGGAAATGCATCGGTTATATCTATTCAACCGTTTTGATTCTGATGTTCTTGGTAGTTGTTGCAAAATTCGCCATTTGTGGTGGAGCATTCTGCTGTGCAAATGCATGTTGCCAATAATTGTGACAAATAATTAGCTTACGTAAATAAAAGTATATAATTATGACAAAGATAATTGACTCAAGAATACCGGAAGGACCGGTGGCCGAGAAATGGACCAATTATAAAGCGCACCAAAAGTTGGTGAACCCTGCCAACAAGCGCCGTTTGGATGTCATCGTAGTAGGAACCGGTTTGGCAGGTGCATCTGCAGCAGCCTCTCTGGGCGAGATGGGATTCCGTGTATTTAACTTCTGTATTCAGGATTCTCCACGTCGTGCGCACTCTATCGCAGCTCAAGGTGGTATCAATGCCGCAAAGAATTATCAGAATGATGGAGACTCTGTATACCGTTTGTTCTATGATACTGTAAAGGGTGGAGACTATCGTGCTCGCGAAGCGAACGTTTATCGTTTGGCTGAGGTTTCTAACAGCATTATTGACCAATGTGTGGCTCAAGGTGTTCCTTTTGCACGTGAATATGGCGGCATGTTGGACAATCGCTCATTCGGTGGTGCTCAGGTGAGCCGTACTTTCTATGCTAAAGGTCAAACAGGACAACAATTGTTGTTGGGTGCGTACTCTGCATTGAGTTGTCAAGTTAATGCCGGAACAGTGAAATTGTTCACTCGTTATGAGATGTTGGATGTTGTGATTGTAGATGGACGTGCTCGCGGTATCATAGCACGCAACCTCGTTACCGGTAAATTGGAGCGCTTTGCAGCGCATGCTGTAGTTATTGCTACCGGTGGTTATGGTAATGCATATTTCCTTTCTACCAATGCCATGGGATGTAACTGTTCAGCAGCGATGTCTTGTTATCGTAAGGGAGCATATTTTGCAAATCCATCTTACGTTCAGATTCACCCGACATGTATTCCTATCCATGGTGACAAGCAATCTAAATTGACATTGATGTCAGAGTCATTGCGTAACGATGGTCGTATTTGGGTTCCGAAGAAATTAGAGGACGCAAAGAAATTGCAAGAAGGAACATTACGTGGTGAAGATATTCCAGATGAAGATCGTGACTTCTACTTGGAACGTCGTTATCCTGCATTCGGTAACTTGGTACCACGCGACGTTGCCAGTCGTGCTGCAAAAGAGCGTTGTGACAAGGGATTTGGTGTAAACAATACCGGTTTGGCTGTATTCCTTGATTTCAAGTACGCTATCGACCGTTTAGGTAAGGATGTTGTTGCGGCTCGTTATGGTAACCTTTTCGATATGTACGAAGAAATCACTGACGATGATCCATACAAGACTCCGATGATGATTTATCCGGCAGTTCACTATACAATGGGTGGTATCTGGGTGGACTATGAATTGCAGACATCAGTGAAGGGATTGTTCGCAATTGGTGAATGTAATTTCTCTGACCATGGTGCTAACCGTTTGGGTGCGTCTGCTTTGATGCAAGGTTTGGCTGATGGTTATTTTGTACTCCCTTACACCATTCAAAACTACTTGGCAGACCAGATTACAGTGCCACGTTTCTCAACAGATCTTCCTGAATTCGCAGAAGCTGAGAAGGCTGTGATGGACCGTATGACTCGTTTGATGGGTATCCAAGGAAAGCGTAGTGTAGATTCTATTCACAAGGAATTAGGACATATCATGTGGGAATATGTAGGTATGGGCCGTACAGCTGAAGGCTTGAAGGAAGGTCTGAAGCAAATCAAGGCTTTGCGTAAGGTATTCTATTCTGAGTTGTTCGTTCCGGGTTCTACCGAAGGCGTTAATATAGAGTTGGAGAAGGCCATTCGTTTGGAAGACTTCTTTGTGATGGGCGAATTGATTGCTTACGATGCATTGAACCGTAATGAAAGTTGCGGTGGACACTTCCGTGAAGAATACCAAACTGAGGAAGGTGAAGCTAAGCGTGACGATGAGAACTTCTTCTATGTAGGTTGTTGGGAGTACCAAGGTGATGACGAGAAAGAACCGGTACTTTACAAGGAACCGCTCGTATATGAAGCAATCAAAGTACAGACACGTAACTATAAGAGCTAATTAACGGTTTGTTCAACGATTATAAACGAAAAGAAAATGGATAAAAATATATCATTTAAGCTTAGATATTGGCGTCAGAACGGACCGAAGGATAAAGGTCATTTTGACGAGCGTGAGATGAAAGATATCCCTGGCGATACTTCATTCCTTGAAATGCTTGACATTTTGAATGAGCAATTGGTAAGTGAGGGTAAGGAACCATTCGTATTCGACCACGATTGTCGTGAGGGTATTTGCGGTATGTGTTCATTGTATATCAATGGTACACCTCATGGTAAGACTGAGCGTGGTGCTACCACATGTCAGTTGTACATGCGTAAGTTCAAGGATGGCGATACCATTACAGTTGAACCATGGCGTTCAGCAGGTTTCCCGGTCATCAAGGACTGTATGGTAGACCGTACTGCGTTTGATAAGATTATTCAAGCCGGTGGTTACGTTACAGTACGTACAGGGCAGCCTCAGGATGCCAATGCTATTCTTATTCCGAAGCAAGATGCTGATGAAGCTATGGATTGTGCAAGCTGTATCGGATGCGGTGCTTGTGTTGCTGCATGTAAGAATGGTTCTGCGATGTTGTTCGTGTCTTCTAAGGTGAGTCAGTTGGCTTTATTGCCTCAAGGACGTCCTGAGGCTGCACGTCGTGCTAAAGCAATGGTGGCTAAGATGGATGAGCTTGGTTTTGGTAACTGTACCAATACTCGCGCTTGTGAAGCCGTTTGTCCGAAGTGTGAGAGCATTTCTAACATTGCTCGTTTGAACCGTGAGTTCATTAAAGCAAAATTGAACGACTAACGAAAAAAAGTTTTATAAAAAGGACTCCACTGTCATTTTTGATGGTGGAGTCCTTTTTTATATATAGGTAGAATAATGTAGAACCTGTATAAGCAAATATAATATATGAATATATCTTTCTACAATCGGATATTTTCTATCTTTGTGAAGTTATATATGGAGTGTTATAGTAAATATCAAGACCCATGACATTACAACAAATGGAGTATATCGTTGCCGTAGAAAAATATCGGCATTTCGGTAAGGCGGCTGAACAATGTCAGGTGACTCAACCTACGTTGAGCGCCATGATACAGAAGCTGGAGGAGGAGTTGGAAGTGAAAATCTTTGATCGTTCTCGTCAACCGGTCGTTCCTACAGCAGCTGGAATGTTAGTAATTTCACAAGCCAAAAATGTATTGAAACAGGTGGGCATGATGAAAGATATTGTCAACGAAGAGAAAGAAACGTTGGTAGGGACATTCCATATCGGCGTGTTGCCTACTATAGCACCTTATTTATTACCACGTGTATTTCCTATATTATTGCAAAAATATCCGATGTTGGACATCAGAGTCTCTGAGATGAAAACAAAGGATATAAAAGTTGCTTTAGACGAAGGAACGATTGATGCAGGAATTGTTGCAGACTTGTCCGGAATGGAGCAATATCATAAAACGCCATTGTTTTATGAGCCTTATCAAGTATATATATCACGAGGCAGTGAACTTTATAGTCGCGAAGTAATAAAAACTTCTGATTTGGCTGACGTAGAACTTTGGCTTTTGGATGAAGG
>JAGBUF010000072.1 GCA_017630975.1 Paraprevotella sp.
AGGGTGACCTTCTCACCTGCATCAGAGAAATCTTCGGCAAGGATTTTTCCTCCGACCTTATTCCTGCGGAATACAGCGCAAACGGTATCAGAGTCAGCGGCTATGTTTCAAAGCCTTCTGCGGCAAGACCGAACAGAAATATGCAGTTTTTCTTCCTCAATAACCGCCTTATCAAAACGGGAACGGGAAGCGCCGCAATCAGCGAAGGCTATAAAAATTCAATCATGGTCGGAAAATTCCCGTCATGTGTTCTTAATATCGAGCTCGACCCCTCGTTTGTGGATGTTAATGTTCATCCCGCAAAAACCGAGGTCAGATTTTCTGATGAAAGAATGATTTTTAATGCCATTTATTATGCGTGTAAGAATGCTCTTTCATCAGGCGACACCCCTAAACAGATAAAAGAAATCCCCATCGTACCGGAAACCATGCCGGCACAGAAGCTCATGCAAAAGTTCATGCAACAAAAGAAATCTATCGCTATTGTTGTGGATGAGTTCGGAGGTACTTCCGGTTTAGTCACACTTGAGGACCTTGTAGAGGAAATTTTTGGAGAAATCGAGGACGAGCATGACAACACCAATTATATCGCAAAGAAAATCAGTGAAAACGAATACATCATTTCAGGAAGACTGGAAACAGAAAAAGCCAATGACCTTTTGAACATCCATCTACCTGAATCCGAAGAATATGTCACTGTCAACGGATTGATATTGCACCGTTATCAAGGTTTTCCGAAACTGAACGAAATCGTCAAATTCGACAACTTTGAATTCAAAATCATCAAGAACACGACCACAAAGATTGAGCTTGTACGATTGAAAATTACGGAATAGCTATTTTTTAAAACATTTATACACCTTATATGCAAAGATTTTCGTAACTTCGTGCACTTTAAATGCAATAAGAAAAACAAATATAAAAACACAACTCAATGGCAACATTACAAAAAATCAGATCGAAAGGACCATTGCTGGTGATTATTCTCGGCTTGGCTCTTTTTGCGTTCATTGCTGAAGAGGCAATGCGTTCAATTCAGTCTGCCAGCAACGAAAGCAGACAACAAGTAGGAGAAATCTATGGTGAAGGCGTTTCAGTACACGAATTCCAAAATTTGGTAGACGAGTACCTTGACGTCATCAAATTCACAAGTGGCAACGCAACATTCAACGATGAGCAAGTAGCACAAATCCGCGATCAGGTATGGAATACTTATGTCAACAACCAACTGATTGAAAAAGAATGTGAGAAATTAGGACTTACCGTAACAGATGCAGAGGTACAAGCCATCATCACAACCGGCAACAGTCCTCTTTTGATGCAAACTCCTTTCCGCAACGAGCAGACAGGACGTTTTGACGCCAACTTGTTAAAGAAGTTTTTGGCTGACTACGAAAGCATGAAGGCCAATTTGGCACAAATGCCGGCAGAGTACATCGACTACTACCAAAGTTTGTACAACTACTGGATGTTCATCGAAAAGTCTCTTCGTCAAGATTGCTTGAACCAAAAGTACCAGACTCTTTTGACAAAGGCGGTATCTACCAACAAGGTGGCTACTCAAGTTGCATTTGACAACCGCACCAACGAAAGCGAGATTGTCGTTGCTGCTCTTCCCTACTCTACCATCAACGACACTGAAGTAACAGTAGAAGAAAGCGAATTGAAAGCGAAGTTCAACGAGCAGAAAGAGGCATTCAAGCAATTGGCAGACAGCCGTGATATCAAGTACATCGACATTCAAGTTAAAGCGAGTGCTGAGGACAAGGTTGCATTGGATAAAGAAATGGAAGAAGCAGCACAAGCATTGGTGGCTGGCGGTGACATCGCAAAGATTGTTCGCGAATATGGTTCAACCATTGCATACAGCGCTATTCCTGTAAGCAAGAACATTTTCCCGACTGACATCTCTTCTAAATTTGACTCATTGGCAGCAGGCGAAATGAAGGCTCCGTTCTTCTATGCAGGCGACAACACCATGAACATCATCAAGATGGTGGGCAAAGTCACTGCTCCTGACTCAGTTCAAATCCGTCAGATTCAAGTAACAGGTGCTGACATAGCAGCTATCAACAAGACAGCAGACAGCATCATGACTGCGTTGAAAAATGGTATCGCTTTTGATTCTATTGCAAAGAAATACAACCAAACCGGTGAAAAGACATGGATTACTTCACGCGATTACGAAGGTGGTTATATGAACGACGAAAATCTGAAATTCATCAAGACCATCACTTCAGCTCCTGTCAACAAGATCGAGAAGATTGATTTCGCACAAGGCAGTATCATTGCACAAGTAACAGATCGTCGTGCCATGATTACCAAATATGACGTAGCAGTGATCAAGCGTCCTATTGAATTCAGCAAGGAAACTTATGCAAAAGCATACAACGATTTCAGCCAATTCGTTGCTTCCAACCCATCTTTGGAAGATATAGAATTGAACGCTATCAAGAACGGTTATAACTTATTGGAAAGAAAGAACATGTTCAGCAATGAGCATACTGTAGCCGGAGTTAGAGGCACTCGCGATGTCTTGAGATGGATTTTCAACGAGGACACTGAAGTGGGCGATATCTCTCCGTTGTATGAATGTGGTGACAACGATCACATGCTCATCGTGATTCTGACCGGCACTCATGATGCAGGATACTTGAAGTTGAACGACGTAAAGGAATACTTGGAGCAAGAAGTCATCAAAGACAAGAAAGCAGAGATGCTCAAAGAGAAATTGGCAAATGTGAAGACTGTTGCTGATGCTGCCAAGGTAGAAGGTGTCATCACTGATACCATCAAGCACGTTACTTTCAGCGCTCCTACATTCGTAGTAAAAACAGGTTCAAGCGAGCCATTGATCAGCGCTATCGCTGCTAAGACAGAAAAAGGTGGTGTAACAGTTCCTGTTAAAGGTAATGGTGCTGTATACATCGTAGAAGTTCTTGAAAAGGGAAAAACAGCAGAAACATTCGACGCAAAGAAAGAAACAACTCAACAAGAAACACTCAATTTGCGTGGCATCAGCCGTTTCATCAACGAACTATATGAAAAGGCAGAAATAGAAGACAATCGTTATCTCTTCTTCTAAAATCAAATGTAACAAAAGGCTTTATGGCCTAATTCAATATAGCGGTCGTGCATTTGCATGACCGCTATTATTTTGGCAACATTACCACATTAACTCCATTGACATTCAACCCTCCAATGCAACAATCCTTACCATAAGGAGAATAAAAAAAATCCGAGCTACTTCAAGCAGCTCGGATAATCATTTATAACTATATCTGTTAGTTGTTTTCAGGACGAAGTTGACGAACAGTTTCAGCGGTACGCCACATTTCGCTATCGTGCAATGCCTTCAACTCAGCTTCCAACTTCACGCGATAGTCAGGTTTAGAGTTAGAATCGATAGAGATTTGCGCCTCATTACCGGTAACAACACTGTGGTACAATTTCTCAACCACCGGCTTGATAGCATCGTGGAAAGGACCCATCCAGTCCAAAGCACCACGCTGAGCAGTAGTAGAGCAGTTAGCATACATCCAGTCCATACCGTTCTTAGCAAACAAAGGCATCAATGATTGAGTCAACTCTTCAACAGTCTCGTTGAATGCTTCAGAAGGAGTATGACCATTCTCACGCAACACTTCGTATTGAGCCAACAACAAGCCTTGGATTGCACCCATCAATGAACCACGCTCTCCAGTCAAGTCAGAGGTAGCCTCACGCTTGAATGTAGTTTCAAACATATAACCTGAACCAATACCGATACCGAATGCCAACACCTTGTTCAATGCGTTACCGGAAGCATCTTGATAGATAGCATATGAAGAGTTCAAACCACGACCTTCAAGGAACATGGTACGCAATGAAGTACCTGAACCCTTAGGAGCCACCATGATCACGTCAATGTCAGCAGGAGGCACAACACCTGTGCGATCACTCCAGTTGATAGCGAAACCATGAGAGAAGTAAAGCGTCTTACCCGGTGTCAAATAAGGTTTGATAGTCGGCCACAATTGCATTTGAGCGGCATCAGAAAGCAACATACAAACGATGGTACCTTTCTCTGCTGCCTCTTCCAAAGAGAACAAAGTTTCACCCGGAACCCAACCATCGGCAACAGCCTTGTCGTAAGTCTTTCCAGGACGTTGTCCTACTATTACATTAAAACCATTGTCACGCAAGTTGCATGCTTGTCCGGGGCCTTGTACGCCATAACCCAAAACCGCAATGGTTTCGTTTTTCAAAATCTCACGTGCTTTTTCCAAAGGAAATTCTTCGCGGGTCATCACAGTTTCAATAACACCGCCAAAATTCAGTTCTGCCATTTTTATTTTTGTTTTGTGCGACCGTACGTCGCGGTTTTAATTAAAATGCGTTTTGTTATCAATATGAAGTACAAATGTACAAAATTATTTCTATTTACCTAATCTATATGGCTATTTGTTATTAAAAACAACCTTACTACGGCAAACGACATCTCCTTCCGGTGTCAATCCCCCTACATTTTTGCGCACCTCTATATCATACACACCTTCTGCCACCTCCTCACGGAAGAAACTGAGGGTATCACCAAAATAACTCTCTGCCACATAAGCCATCTCAAAACGTCTGATACGGTTCTCTTTGTACCATTCCAATGAAAACAAGTCGAGAATATGCTCAATGTATTTGATGCTATTCACATGCCCGTTGATATCAATATCACTGTAATGAATGTCAATGGTACGTACCGGCATGGTATTCGCCACTTTGATGCGCCCCGGGTTCTCTATCGGGC
>JAGBUF010000073.1 GCA_017630975.1 Paraprevotella sp.
TTCCCCCAGGCATTGACATGACGGGCTGAGAATTCCTGACCAAAACCTATCGCACCACTCGGATTGATGACCAACGCCACATAACCGCGTGAAGCGAACAATTGAGCTGCATACGGATTATCAAGCGAACGAACAGTAGGAGTTGTTCCGCTGTAATAATAGACAATCATCGGATAAGATTTCTGTGCATCAAAGGACGGAGGCAGACAATAGAATCCGGTGATATCCGTTCCATCTGAAGCCGTAAACGACCAATCTTTTATCTCTCCCATCTCCAACTCGGAAAGAGTTTTGGCATACGGGTCAGCCCACGAGGTAGACTGCTGTTTGCGCACATTGTAGAGACAGCCCTTCAGACTATATTCTGCAGTTGATGTGACATAAGCAGCCATTGTTCCATCATTGGCCATTGAAAATGTTTTGATGCAGTCACCATCCAACGGCAAACGTTGGTAAGTTCTCTTTTGAGGATGATAGCAATACACCGGTTCTTCATCCTTATCGCTCGTTTTGAAATAGATACACCCATCTTTCCGGTTCCACTGCACAAAGTCGACAGAGGGATCAAAATTTTTAGTAATGGGTTCCACCTCCCTTGTCAGACGGTTCATGATAAACGCTTGCGTATCATAATTGTTCGCAATGGGATGCTCACCACAGTTTTTCCCTATACCGCCCAAGGTTTCAGGACCTCCCGTCAAAAGGACTGCATTCGCATCGGGTGAGAAATGGGCAGAACTGATGAACGCATCCTCCTTGATCAATGTATCCACCTGCATGGTGGTCACATCCATACAATAAATGGCTTTCTTACTAAAGGGCCATTGGCTCGGGGTTGACTGGTGTACGGAATACAATATCCACCGCCCGTCGGCACTGATATCCTGCAGGGATGTAGAATGGTATCCGCATGTCAATCGTTCGTATACTCCGGTGGCGATATCATACCGCCAAATGAAACTCCTACCTCGATTATTGGGGATTCTGTCCTGCGGTGTGAGCAAGCGGCGAACCGGTCCTTCATCTCCAGCCAACTGTTCGGTCTGGGTATAATAAAGTGCCTTTTCATCAGGCGACCAACGGAATACGTTGCCGGGCACGCGCTCTGCAACTACCTTTTCTTCCAATGTCTTGGGATGGACGGTCATGATATTATAACCCTTATCCGCCCTTTCGGTGTAATACAATAGAGTGCTTTGGGGCATCCATGACAAGTTCTTCGAACCGGATGGATAAACGGCAATTTGTCTCCCCGATTTCACATCGCTCAACACCTTATAAGTATAGGCGTTGTCATACGCATAACGACAATTATAAGTGGTCAGCACATAATTACCATCGGGCGAGATGGATACACCGGTGACACGTTCACCGCAAATGGTGTGATGCAATAGATACCGACCCTTCAAGTCCGGATTTACCGCAAGGTGGGTGATTGTATCATCTGCCAAGCGGTAATTCACGTGCAATGCCGGCGCACAAGAATCTGCCTCTGCCGACAATACTTTTACCACTAATTTATATAGTGTTTCTGGCTCCATTTTAAGATTAAAATGTGTTGTGGAAGACAAGTGCAGAGAGTCCTGTACGGTCATCTTGTCCGTCATTTTCTTACCGTTGATATATGCCTCCATGCGTACCGGCGTCTTGATTTGGAACGTAGCAGAAGCATATCGGTCTGCCCTTAATTGGGTTTGCAAGGCATACATCCTATATCCCCTTTCTACCTTAGGCAAAACCATCCACCCGGCGGTGTCGGCAGAAATCACTTCGGATATGTTACCATTGGCTTGCATCGGTTGTTGCGACTGGAACAGCAGTTCTATCCCATCCGGACACTTGCCCTTGGTGGTCAACGAATCCGTCAAAAGTGTTTGACGCAATTGCACAGAACTGACCATCTGCATTTCCATAATGTTATCAGCTCTTGACCAGAGTGTAACGAACAAAACCATCAAAAGTATACAACTTCTATATTTCATATCTCTTACATACTAAAAAAGCGAGTTGCTGAAATCAACAACTCGCTCATATCGTTCTTATATTTGATTACAACTTGTTGTCTGAACCCAACACGTTGATGATCTTGTGCTCGTACATCTTCTTCACGTTGTCACGAGCAGGACCTAAATACTTACGTGGGTCAAACTCAGCTGGATTCTCAGCGAACACCTTACGAACCGCTGCAGTCATTGCCAAACGAGAGTCAGAGTCAATGTTGATCTTGCAAACAGCGCTCTTAGAAGCTTGACGCAATTGCTCTTCAGGAATACCGATAGCAGCCTTCAACTGACCACCATATTGGTTGATAGTAGCCACTTCATCTTGAGGTACTGATGAAGAACCGTGAAGTACGATAAGGAATCCAGGAAGTTTCTTCTCGATTTCAGCCAATACGTCGAATGCCAATGGAGGAGGTACCAAAACACCATTCACCAAAGTACATTGTTCCGGAGTGAACTTGTGCGCACCGTGAGAAGTACCGATAGAGATAGCCAAGCTATCGCAACCTGTCTTAGATACGAAATCTTCAACTTCTTCAGGTTTAGTGTAGTGAGACTCAGCAGCTACTACTTCGTCTTCAACACCTGCCAATACGCCCAACTCACCTTCTACTGTTACGTCGAATTGGTGTGCATACTCAACCACTTTCTTAGTCAATGCAACGTTCTCGTCATAAGGCAAGTGAGAACCGTCGATCATCACTGAAGAGAAACCAGAGTCGATACAATCCTTGCAAATTTCGAAGCTGTCACCATGGTCAAGGTGAAGAACGATTTGAGGATTCTCGCAACCCAATTCTTTAGCGTACTCTACAGCACCTTGTGCCATGTAACGCAAGATAGTAGCGTTAGCATAGTTACGAGCGCCCTTAGAAACCTGCATGATAACAGGTGACTTAGTCTCAACAGCAGCTTGTACGATAGCTTGCATTTGCTCCATTGTGTTGAAGTTGAATGCAGGAATTGCATAACCACCCTCAACAGCCTTAGCGAACATCTCACGAGTGTTCACCAAACCTAAATCTTTGTAATTTACCATTTTTATTTTCGTTTAATTAAACAAATGAATCTTTATTACGGACCACAAAGATAAACATTTTTATCCGAAACTACTATTTATTATAAATACTTTTTTATTGATATTAAAGGACAACATGACTATACGTTCCGACTTAACCGTTGCATAGGGAACCATTGACTTCACAGATAGATATATCGTATCCGGATTAGTCACAAGAAAAACCCTCCCAAGACGTACACTTACCTTTCATTAGGATTTATTCGGAATTCTCCTGTAATTTGAGCTGTAGTAACGTCAAATAAAAGCAGTCCTATATAAATAATAGAATTATGCTGTTTTTCATGCTTTAATATTTTAGTTTTACAACCTCTGTCGTTCCGTCAGTAAAAGCAATGACAGCTAAAGAATATGGTTTCCCTAATAATGATTTATTTAATCGGATGGTTTGACTCGTTATTTTATTATTTAACACTTGCGTACCATCCACATCATAAACCATCATTCGGGATGCAGGTTTTGACAGTTGCAATGTACAATCAACTTCGTTATATTTAATTTCTATTGCATTTGGACTTTTGATATTTTCTTTAATTCCGCCCTTGATAGGATCATAACGACCTAGAGGTCTTATCTCTACAAAATTTTTCCATCCATCAGCTTCCTTATATAATTCAACACTCTCATCAGGAACATATAAATAAGCGTGTAGAGTATAATATCCAGAATGCTCGATTTTAAAAACTTCTTTTCCCAATTTGGGTGGATTAACAGCCTTACAAGCTAAATGACTTTTTCCAGGCCCGCAACAAGTTGAAATAATCATATTTATATTATAAAAAGCTCTATCACCTATGGAATCCAAAGTGGATGGCAAATATGTGACATCACCTTCACCTACCATTCTATTCTCAAATACATTAGATGAAATTATCCGAACTCCTTCCATTACATTGGGAATACCACCACGAACGTCCTGATAATAGAGAATCGTAGTGTCTGATGAACAGATACAACGAATATTGATTAATTCCCCATCATAAAATTTATGTAACATTTCTACTTCTTTACAATAAATATTATCTTTCGATATCTTTAAATTAGCGATGCCGATTCTTCCATTAGGCTCATAATACATATTATTCCCTAATTGAGGAAATTGTCCTGTTATAACATAACTTGCATTGAGGGGATATACAAAACCTTTATCGCCAACATATTTTAGATTTCTCGGGAGTATGATTTGAGAAATAGTTGTTTTTTGTGAACTATAAAATACATTATCGGGTAGTGAATCTATTTCCGCATATTTCAAATCCAATACATCCAATTTTTGTAATAAACTACCTCGAAAATAAGCATAATCATCTTCCGATAATTTACCAGTAATGCTTAAATAACTTATACTGCCTTTATCGTAATCTTCCAATAAAGATTCTAAACTCGTACCGTCCACATGAATCTTAATCGTATCCTGTTGTGCCTTTACACTACACACTGCGAAAAGCACCAATATCGTAGAAATAAAGAGTTTTTTCATGGCTGTATGGATTTAATTGCGAGAAAGTTAGCAAAATAATCTTTACAACCAAAAATTCAATGTGATTTTAACATTCAAACTAAAGAATCCCTCCCATTAAGATTTTAACAGTAAAATGAAATGTATCAATTTAGTTCCTTTGCCAAATACACCACAGTCGGGAGGTGGTCGCTATAACCATTCAGCAATACTCCGCCGGCATGGGTGCGTTTGGTGTTGCCTTTATAACGCCCTTCAGTTTGGAACAGGTAGTCACGCATAAAAATCTCGCTCTTGAAAAACTTCAAAGAACTATAATCCTTCTGTCCTTTTTGGTTCAGTATGTTTTGCGACAAGACAATCTGATCGAACAAA
>JAGBUF010000074.1 GCA_017630975.1 Paraprevotella sp.
CATGCCATAATTGCTTAGCCATATAAGTAATTTTTTATAACCAATTGATGAAATTAAATTAGTGCGTATAAAATTCCATCTATGATTCTTTGTTAATGAAATAATAATTATTAAACCGTCATCGCACTATCTTACTGAGTGTTACAGCAAAAAACGGAGTTTTAAAAATATAATCAATATTTTGAGATGTAGGCAAACAAGCCTTGATAAGTTCCATTACTTTTTTTTTATGCTTCGCCTTCATTTTTCATGCGATAAATACAGTATGCCATATCAATAATAGCTTTTAAATTTTCTAAATACATACTCTTTTGTTTTTAGTTCGCTCGTTACAAAAATATACTAAAAAAATTGAAAAAGCCTTGTCCTTTTTGCCCTTGTTTGGTAAAACTTCATTTTTTTTAATTTTCCTTAATTATTTTATGTTTACGGTCTTGTACCTTATTATATTATTCTTTCGTTTTCGTTGATTATTCCATTGCTTTTATGTAATTTTGCCCGCAATCTTGTTTTTAAGTATCTATGAATTTATCAGAAGTTCAAGCACAAAAAAGAAGATATGGTATCGTGGGAAACTCCGAGGGGGTGAATCATGCCGTGAATGTCGCTTTGCAGGTGGCAAAGACCGACTTGTCGGTTCTCATTACCGGTGAAAGCGGCGTGGGAAAGGAGGCGATACCACGCATCATCCATGACAATAGTTTGCGAAAGAGTAAAAAATACTTTGCCGTAAACTGCGGTTCTATTCCGGAGGGCACAATCGATTCAGAATTGTTCGGTCATGAGAAAGGAGCGTTTACCGGTGCGGTGGGAGAGCGTGAAGGTTATTTCGGAGCTGCCAATGGCGGAACGCTTTTCTTGGACGAAGTGGGTGAGTTGCCGTTGGCGACACAGGCTCGTTTGTTGCGTGTGTTGGAAACAGGAGAGTATATCCGTGTGGGCTCCAGCGAAGTCAGAAAGACAGATGTGCGTATCGTGGCGGCTACGAATGTGAATATGGCGAAAGCTATTCGCGACGGTCGTTTTAGAGAAGACTTGTTCTACCGTTTGAACACCATCCCTATTAAAATGCCGGCTTTGCGCGAGAGAGGGGATGATGTGGTGTTGTTATTTAAGAAGTTCGCCATGGATACAGCTGAAAAATATAATATGCCTGAGCCGGTGGAACTGACGGAAGCAGCGCAGATGCGATTGAAGAAATATCCTTGGCCGGGCAATGTGCGCCAACTCAAGAACCTGACAGAACAAATCTCTATCCTTTCGCCGGAGCGTGTTATCACACCGGAGGTATTGGATGACTATGTGCCCGACACATTGGTGTCTCATGATATTGTCCCGTTGAAGAAACAGCAAGAAACACATAGCTTTGAAAACGAGCGTGAGATTTTGTATAAGATATTGTTCGATCTGAGAAACGACGTGATGGAGCTGAAGAAACAGATGCAGGGGCAACGAACAGGTGCGGAAGTGAAAGGCGTTTCGCTACACCCGACTACGCAAGACAATCCCATCACTTATTATCGTCAGGATGTGTCTTATCCTGCTGAACGAACTGCCAAAAGCGAGGATGATTTCCAAACACCGGAAGAGTATGTCGAGGAGTCATTGTCGTTGGAAGATTGGGAGCGTCAGATGATCATCAAGGCATTGGAGAAGAATCATGGGAAACGCAAGTCGGCAGCTAATGATTTGAAAATTTCAGAGCGAACATTGTACCGCAAAATAAAGGAATATGGTTTGGATAAAGAATATGATGAATAAGAACCGTTTTTTGTATGGCTTATGTCTGGTCGCATTTACCATGGTGTTGGCGGCTTGCAGTATTACCTATAAGTTCAATGGGGCGTCTATCGACTATACCAAAACCAAAACCATACAGATTGCGCAGTTTCCTATCCGTTCGGCTTATGTATGGGGACCGATGCAGGCCATCTTTAACAATCAGCTGACGGATATCTTTGCGCGCCAAACAAAATTGAAGCAGGTGAACCGCAATGGTGACTTGCAGATATCCGGTGAGATAGTGGAGTATAACCAATTCAACAAGTCGGTGGCAGCAGACGGATATTCAGCGCAGACGCAGTTGAAGATGACGGTGAATGTGCGCTTTGTGAACAATCAGAACCATGATGAGGATTTTGAGCAGCGTTTCAGTGCAACCACGCAGTACGATTCTTCATTGCAGTTGAATGCGGTGCAGGAAGAATTGGTGACACAGATGGTGAAGGATATTGTAGACCAGATATTTAATGCGACGGTGGCCAATTGGTAAGTTTATCTTTTTACGAACATGAATATAAGTTTGTCTGAATACATAAAGCATCCCGATCGTTTGGATAATGATTCGTTGCCATACTTACGTAAGTTGGTGGCGGAATATCCTTATTTCCAAACTGCTCGTCTGCTTTACTTGCGCAATTTGTATCAGTTGCATGATGCGGCTTTTGATAAGGAGTTGCGGAAGGCTTCTTTTTACCTGAGCGACCGTAAGGCTTTGTTTATGTTGACGGAAGGTGAGAACTATCGTTTGGAGCCTTATAAGAAGCACCAACCCAAAAGGGTGAAGGAGGATGACGATGACCGTACAGGGTCTTTGATAGATACTTTCTTGTCTTCTATTCCGGAGGAGAAACCCAAGCGCATGAATAAGATTGATGCGTCGGTGGATTATATGGGCTATTTGTTGCAGACAGAGGATGCTCCTGACAGGATAGATTCCGTGCCGACTTTGGAATATCAGGATCTGATAGACAGTTATATCAATCAGGGAGATAAACGTATCGTGTTGTCCGACCAACCGGAGGGACAATTGCAAACACCTGATTTGACGGAGGAAGATATCGAAAGCAACGAAGACTATTTCACTGAAACATTGGCGAAAATCTATATCAAACAGGGCAGATATACCAAGGCTTTGGAAATTATAAGGAGATTAAGTTTGAAATATCCAAAAAAAAATCGTTACTTTGCAGACCAAATCCGTTTCTTGGAAAAATTGATCATAAACAATAAAAATAAAAACTCATAAAAATGTACACATTATTAGTTATTCTCGTCGTTGTTCTTGCCGTTCTGATGTGCTTGATCGTGATGATTCAGGAGTCTAAAGGTGGAGGTTTGGCATCTAGCTTCTCTGCTTCCAATCAAATCATGGGTGTTCGCAAAACAACAGATGTGATTGAAAAGATTACTTGGGGATTGGCTGCAGCTATCGTGGTGCTGAGCATCATGTCTGTATATTTTATCCCTTCTGCTAAAGTTGAAGGTTCTGCCATGATGAACATCGCTACAGAACAGCAAGCAACCAATGCAAACAACTTGCCGGGATTCGGCACCAATCAAACACCGCAAGCTGCTCCGACTCTGCCACAAGCAGAAACTCCGGCTCAATAATAGGAAACGGGTGTTTGTAGAAAATATAAGGAGTGTTCCGCGGAACACTCCTTTTTCGTTAGCTCTATGTGAGAGTTTTTATGGTAACTTTTCTTTCAGGAACCTTCCGGTGTGACTTGATGCGCATGATGCCACTTCTTCCGGTGTTCCGCAGATGACGAGGTTACCTCCTTGCTCGCCTCCCTCCGGTCCGAGGTCTATGATATGGTCGGCGCATTTGATGACATCCATATTGTGCTCAATGATGATGAGTGTGTGTCCGCGCTCTATCAAGGCATCGAATGCAACAAGCAAACGCTTGATGTCGTGAAAATGCAGACCGGTGGTCGGTTCGTCAAAAATGAAGATGGTGGGTTCCGTGCTCTCCATTCCTATATAGTAAGCCAGCTTGACACGTTGATTTTCTCCGCCTGACAATGTACTGGATGATTGACCTAATTTGATATAACCCAATCCTACATCCTGAAGCGGACGTAATTTCTTTACTATCTTTTGTTGTTGGTGGAGTTCAAAGAATTCAATGGCTTGATTGACAGTCATGTTCAATACATCGTAGATGTTTTGTCCTTCATACTTCACTTCAAGGATGTCGTTCTTGAACCGTTTGCCGTGGCATGACTCACATTCCAGTACGAGGTCGGCCATGAATTGCATTTCAACGGTAACGGTGCCTTCACCCTTACATTCTTCACATCTTCCGCCTTCTGTGTTGAAAGAGAAATGTCCTGCGGTGAATCCCATTTGTTGAGCAAGGGGTTGTGTGGCAAACAAGCGTCTGATTTCATCGTATGCCTTGACATAGGTGACGGGATTGCTACGTGTAGATTTGCCGATGGGGTTCTGGTCGACAAATTCAATGTTGCGGACCATGTGCAGATCTCCTTCAAGGGCGATAAATTCTCCGGGGCGGTCAGTCACTTCGTCAAAGTTGCGTTTCATGGCGCGATAGAAGATGTCGCGCACCAATGTGGATTTTCCCGAACCGCTCACATCGGTGACCACCGTCATCACGTTGAGCGGGAACCGGACGTCAATACCTCGAAGATTGTTGGCTCTGGCGCCTTTCACCAAGATGTAATTGTTCCATGGACGATGACTAGCAGGGCACGGAATCTGTTCCTGTCCTGTCAGGTATTTTACTGTATAGCTTTCTGTTTCTTGCGGTTTCTCATCCAGCATTTGCTTTAAATCACCTTCAAAAACGACTGTACCGCCTAACCTTCCGGCTTTCGGACCGATGTCGATGATGTAGTCTGCTGCGCGGATGATTTCTTCGTCATGCTCGACAATAATGACGGTGTTGCCCAATTCCTGTAATTGTCTGAGCACGTGTATCAACTTGTCCGTATCTCTGCTGTGCAGTCCGATGCTCGGTTCGTCCAGGATGTATAGTGAGCCGACCAGACTGCTACCCAATGATGTGGCAAGATTGATGCGTTGGCTTTCGCCACCTGACAAGGTGTTGCTCAAACGGTTCAGTGTGAGGTATCCTAATCCTACGTCTAACAGGAAGTTCAGACGGTTGTTGATTTCTGTCAATAGTCGTTTGGCTATTTGTGATTCATGTTCCGTGAGTTGCAGATGTTCAAAGAAACGTTTGAGCTCTACAATAGAGATGTCTACCAAGTCGGAAATGGAGCGCCCTCCAATCTTTACATATCCCGCTTCGGGACGCAGTCGGGTGCCATGACATTTTGGACAAATGGTCTTGCCCCTGTAGCGTGCCAGCATGACACGGTATTGTATCTTATATTGGTTCTCCTCCAACATCTTAAAGAAACGGTCGATGCTGACCTCTTCTTTGGGGGATGTGCCGTCTTTGGGACCATGCCATAACAAATCTTTCTGTTCCTGTGTCAGTTGGTAGTACGGTTCAAATATAGGGAAGTTGTATTTAATCGCCCTGCGACAGAACTCATTTTTCCATTCGCTCATTTTCTCTCCTCTCCAACAGATGACAGCGCCATCGTATACGCTGAGTGCGGAGTTGGGGATGACCAGTTTTTCATCAATACCCATGACCTTTCCAAAACCTTCGCACATCGGGCAGGCGCCAATAGGGGAGTTGAAAGAAAACAAATTGTCGGTGGGCTCTTCAAATGTGATGCCGTCTGCCTCAAAACTCATGGAGAAAGTATGCGTAATGCCGGACGGGTAGAATCGCAGGATGCACTCACCATTCCCTTCATAAAAAGCTGTCTCGGCTGAATCGACCAGACGTGAGATGGTATCTTTACCGTCGTCGCAACTCATTCGGTCGATGAGCAGATGGATGGAGTGAGAGGTGGTGTTGATGTCAGGATGTTGCTCCAGTTCCTGCATGAAGTCTTCTATGCGTACAATATCACCGTTTACCTCAATGCGTGAGAACCCTTGTTTGAAATGGCTGTCTATTTGTTGTGCCAGTGTGCGCCCTTCATGGATGTGTAAAGGGGCTAGAACGGTAAATCTGGTGCCATGGGAGTAGGAGAGCATACATTGCACAATGTCCTCGGTGGAGTGTTTCTTTACCTCCTGTCCGCTGATGGGGGAAAATGTCCTTCCGATGCGTGCGTATAAAAGTCGTAAGTACTCATATATTTCGGTAGATGTTCCGACGGTGGAACGTGGATTCCTACTGCTCACCTTTTGTTCAATGGCAATGGCGGGCGGTATACCTTTGATATAATCACACTCAGGTTTGCTCATACGACCGAGGAACTGTCGGGCGTATGCCGACAGGCTCTCTACATATCTGCGTTGACCTTCGGCATATAGGGTGTCGAAAGCCAATGACGACTTGCCCGATCCCGAAAGTCCTGTGATGACTATCAGTTTGTTGCGAGGTATCTCCAAATCAATATTCTTCAGATTATTGACTTTGGCTCCCTTTATCTGTATGTATTTGCTCATGCACTTTTGATTTAGCGAACAAGCAAAGATACAATTTTATATTAAGAAGTTGTTGCCATTTTTAAGGTTATTCTGTTCTCTCTTTCTTTTCAGGCAAAAAAGCAGAAGAAATCATTGTGAATGTTTGTGTTTCATAGGCCTTTTGTTGTATTTTTGTGCACAAATAATGATGTAATGAATAAAAAATCTCTTTTTCTTTTGTTGTTGTGGTGGTGCAGCATGACGCTGTCTGCTCAGTTGACGCCTAAACGTGAGTTTCGTGGGGCGTGGATACAGTGTGTGAACTATCAATTCATGAACATGGGGACGGAAAAGATGCAGAACACGCTGACTTATCAGTTGGATGAGCTGCAGAAGTGTGGTATCAACGTCATCTTGTTTCAAGTGCGTCCGGAGTTCGATGCACTTTATGAAAGCAGTTTTGAACCCTGGAGCCGTTATCTGACCGGTAAACAGGGCGTTGCGCCTGCTCCGTATTGGGACCCTTTGCAATGGATGATAGAGCAATGTCATGCGCGGGGAATGGAACTGCATGCATGGATCAACCCTTATCGTGCCAAGACGAAAGGAACAAAGGATTTGGCAAGTAATCATCCGTATTTCAAGCATCCGGAGCGTTACTTCGAGTATGCGGGGCAATTGATTATGGACCCCGGAATTCCTGAGAACAGAGATTATATCTGCAATGTGGTAACGGACATCTTGGTGCGTTATGATGTGGATGGTATTCATATAGACGATTATTTCTATCCTTATCCGGATGGCGGAAAACCAATTCCTGATGATAAGACTTATGCCCGTTACGGACAGGGACAGGAGCGTGGAGACTGGCGCAGGGAGAATGTGAACCGCTTCATTTGTCAGATGTATGAATGTGTTCATGAAATCAAACCTTGGGTGAAGTTCGGAGTATCTCCGTTTGGTATTTACCGCAATTTGAAGAATGACCCGCAGCGTGGAAGTAATACACGTGGGTTGCAGAACTATGACGACCTGTATGCCGATGTGCTGAAATGGGTAGACGAGGGTTGGGTGGACTATAACATCCCGCAAATCTATTGGGAGATTGGACATTCTGCTGCCGACTATGATACGCTGATTCGTTGGTGGAGCGAACACGCATCTGCCCGTCCGTTGATTATCGGTCAGGACGTGGACAGAACGGTGGGTAACGCTGATCCGGTGGATCCGAAAAAGCATCAGATGGAGCGTAAGATGAAACTGCAACGTACATTGCCCAACATAGAAGGCAGTTGTCAGTGGTATGCCAAAGCGGTGGTGGACAATAAGGGGGATTACGGTACGATGCTGCGCAAGAAATACCATAGTTGTCCGGCTTTGCAACCTTCAATGCCTTGGATTGACAAGAAAGCTCCGAAAAAGGTACGTAAGTTGACGGCTTTCTGGACAGAGGACGGTTATATGCTGTTCTGGTATGCTCCCAAGGGCAAGAAAGAGATGGACAAGGCACGTCAATATGTGGTCTATCGCTTTGCTGAAGACGAGAAGGTAGACTTGGATTACGCCGAGAATATTGTGGCAATCACCAATAATACTTTCTATAAACTGCCCTACGAAGACGGTACGATAAAATATACTTATGTGGTAACGGCACTCGACCGTTTGCACAATGAGTCGAAACCGTCAAAGAAGAAAGTAGAATTGTAATTAGAATAGCACCGTATAAAGTCCTCATGAGAGAAATTCCATGAGGATTTTTTTGTTCTATTAAATCAAGGTATCCGCCAGCTCATCGCTGTTCGCATTTAAATACCGTTTAAACGATTGCTAAATGCTGATTAAAAGACAATTGCCTGTCCGCTTGTGGGCTATCAATGGATTTTCTTTACGACATTGTTCATGTGTGACCGCAGACAAACATGTGTGTGACCGCAGACAGACATGCGTGTGACCGCAGACAGACATGTGTGTGACCGCAGACAAACATGCGTGTGACCGCAGACAAACGATAAAAAGTAAGTGCAAAAAAGTGTGGACTTGCGGGAGTAGACTCCGCTGTCTAATAAAAATGAAAAAAATAGTACATTCCATTATAAAAGTTTGTACTTTTGTCGTAGAGAAAAACGGGCGGAAAGGATTGCGATGTTAAAAGTAAATATGATTTGGTCTAATAAAAAGAAAGAAAATCGTTTGCCTTACGATGATGTATTGCTGTCGAAAACGATAGATTGGCTAAGGTTTCCGATGGTTCTATTGGTTATCTTTGTGCATAGCCAAGGACGAAACTATGTAAGTTTGTCTCCTTCTATTGGATTGGAAATGAGTGTTTTAGATTTTTATGATTATTTCCGAAATTTCTTGTCGGTACAAATGGGGCGCGTGGCTGTTCCGGTCTTCTTCTTCATTTCAGGTTTCTTGTTCTTTTATAAAACGCGGGAATGGAATGTAAGTGCGTACTTGAGGAAAATGAAGAAACGCATCCTTACATTGATAGTGCCATATATTGTTTGGAATTTCAGTGATGTGTTGATTGTTACCGTCAAAAAACTTTTTGCTTTTATAATCAAAGGTAAACCGTTCAGCAATATTCTGGATTACTGGTCATCATTGGATTTGTATCGGATTTTATGGGACAATGTTACGTGGCCGCGTTATGAGGCAGTGAATTGGTTGGGGGTGGAAACGTATATGTCCGGTCCGGCAAATATTCCGTTGTGGTTCTTGAGGGATTTGATTGTGGTGTGTGTATTGGCTCCAATTGTATATCTTGTGGTGAAACGTGCAGGGCGTTGGGGGTTGTTGGTCTTAGGATTGGCTTATGCCTCAAAAGTATGGCTTCAATGGCCCGGTTTCAGTATAGAAGCAATGTTTTTCTTCAGTTGGGGAGCCTATTTCAGCGTGCATGAGAAGAACTTTGTGGAATGGTTCAGGGCTGTCAGCATTCCGTGTTATATTTTAGCTCCGCTGTTGGCGATGGTATTTACCCTATGTCATGGTAAGACGTTACTTCCCGTTCAATATCTGAATGGCTTGTTTATCGCAACATCGTTGGTTGCGGCAATAAACCTGTCGTCGTCACTCCTACGTTCGGGAAAGACAAAAGTTGTTCCGTTATTGGCTCAGAGCAGTTTCTTTATTTATGCTCTTCATGAGGTTGATATTTTGCCGGAAATAAAGCGGTTTTGTTCGAAGATATTTCCGCAAGATCAACTTTGGGCGCTGACTTTGGATTATGTGTTTGTACCCGTAATTACTGCAGCAATTTGTGTATTGATATATTGGTTTATTAAGAAGTTTGTACCCGCTTTATTAGTACCTCTTACGGGAGGAAGGTAGAGATAAAATGAAAAGCGATGAGAGATTCAGTATGTTACTCTCATCGCTTTAATTTATCAGTTGCTGAACGTCAAACCATCTGATGTGGCATCTACCATGATGGGACGTGTGCGGTCGATATCTTGTGCCAAAAGTGTCTTGGACAAATCGTTCAACAAATAGCGTTGGATGGCTCTTTTTACCGGTCGGGCTCCAAACTCCGGGTTGTAGCCGGCATGGGCAAGGAAGTTGAGAGCATTCTCAGACAGTTGTAACGTAACGCCATTGGCTTCCAGCATCTTCGTTACTCCGTCAATCTGCAAACGAACCACTTGTTTGATTTCTTCCTCATTGAGAGGGAGGAACATGATGGTCTCGTCGATACGATTGAGGAACTCTGGGCGAATGGTCTTTTTGAGCATGTTCATCACTTCTTCCTTGGTCTCTTCAATCAAGGTTTCGCGTGCCTCATGACTACTATCGGCAGTGAGCTTTTCAAACTGACTTTGGATGTAGCCGCTACCCAAATTGCTGGTCATAATGATGATGGTCTTCTTGAAA
>JAGBUF010000075.1 GCA_017630975.1 Paraprevotella sp.
CCCTTTTGGTCTTCTATCACATTAAGTGCATAAGTCTTATCATTCAATTCATTATTGTCGTTTAAATATTTTTCTGCCTCTTCTTTGCTTTTGTAGAAATAAATAAACTCATAACCATTTTGTTTATACTTTGTTATTCTGCACTCTTTTTCCGGCACAATATACTTGTTGGATTGATTTACAATTTCTTTATTTTTGTAAGATAGACAAATATCTCTCATCAATTTTCTGGTAAGGATTGGAGATTTTAACCACATATCCTCCTCTGCCCTGCTCAATGCGCTCCAACTTGGGAGAGGTAGATTGATTTGGGTCCACTCGTGGTAGGATAGTGCATCGTTAGGGGTCTTCTCTGTGTAGTCCATCAGGTTGTAGGTAGCTCCTTTTTTGATGCCGTATGCCCCGGAAAAGATGTGATCCAAACCAAAGATACCATGACCCAACTCGTGCGCCATGGTGTGGGTGATGGCAGGGGTGGCAGAAGTTACCTCTCGCATAAAGATAAATCCATATTGTTGACGCTGTGGCATGATGCCGGCGGCCGCTTTGTGCTTACCTGTCGGTTTATCCAGCAGGAAGAGATAAGCTGCATCTTTATCGTAGGCATCACCAATGTTGATCTCGTAATTAAAAATAAGCTTCTTCATCTCATCTGAAAAATCAGACAGAAAATCTGTCTCCAACCCTATTGTGGTTGAAAGACCCTCGCGGTGTGCTGCATCATCATCCAACTCCACCTCAAACGTGTATCCTAACTTGGCATAGACACGATCCAAATCCTTTTTCACCTCTTCCGTATTTACAGAAAGTCCCTCCAACAAAGGCACTATAACCACCTTTTTACTCTTGTAAGAATAACAACACAGATTCAGTTTTCCTACATTCTCATACGGAGAACCCTCCCCTTTGCGAGCAATGGCATAAACGTGATTCTGCACATCCACTTTCATTCCCGGAATGGAGACGCTATAAGTTCCATCACCATTTTCCACCGCATCCAATACCACATGCGTGCCGGATGCCGGCAAAACAAACTTCACATCAGTGAAACCGGATTTACTCAAATCCTTGCTTGGCGTAGCCGTCAATTGAAATATACGTCCCGGATTGGTTGCCACCCAAGGGATGATATACTCTTCTCCAAAGGAAACATATTTGTCGGACAACGTTGCAGCTCTGCGTATCATTCCTGTAGGATCATCGTCAAACGCAATATTTTCATGATCGGGATTAGAAAATTTTACGTAAATATCTTCGTCGTTCAAGGCGCCATTATCATTGTACGCATCGGAGTTTGACAAATCAATAACCGTACCAACCTGAACAACATTGCCATTGCCAACAATAAGGGATACCTTTCCGTCCTCTACAATCAAATCACCAGATTTAAATCCGGACAAATCGTCGTCCGGACCCACCTCGGTCAAACTTGCATCCTCCTGTTTTAAATCATTTCCGGCAGCCCCTTTCCCTAAGATATTGTTCAGGTCTATCATTGCTGCGGTTTTCTCGTCATACACAGAGATTACCTGACCCTTTTTCAGTTCATCGGCACAATTGATCTCGATATTATCAAAACTAACTTTCAGTCCGAATTTAGACAATATCGGGAATGGCAAATGCCCTTCTCCTGAGATTATCACAGAACTACCACTGATAGTCTGAGAGGTAATTGTATCGATAGAAACAGTTGTTCCATTCGCATTAAACTCATCGCCGATTTCCATCTCAGCTCTCTCGCCTGCATTCGTACAATCAGTTAATTCCGGTGCTGCATTCCCGCATTCGAGAGTATCCGCAGGATGAGGAATTTTAAACTCTATGGTGTCGCTATAAGGTGCATAGACCTTCTCTCCATCCTCATATAAGAAATATTGTCCGCGCGCCATATAAGTCTCTTTATAAGCCAATGACGAAAGAGCAACCAACGTATCCGTTGCCACTTTACTCTCCGTCAAAAATGGTGTCCAGGTATCCTGATTCTTCTTTTTCACCTCGATTACCACGCCATCATATTTCTCCCTGACATCCATCGGATCTTGAAACCAAAAGGCAGAACATGAAGATTCATCCGAAAGAACCGTATCTATGCGGAGTCTGTCCAATGATTTTTTGATGGATTTGGCCATCGGAATCTGTGGCACCCACGCATCTTCCGGCTCCGGCTCTTGCGGTGTTCCACAATAGACGAACTTATAGACCGGACTTGCCCCTTTATTGGGATAAGATGCCCGAGCTTTTCCCTCCTTATCACACATCACCACTCGCCAGTAGTAGGTATGATTCTCTTTAAAATTTGCCTCCGTCACCGGTATATCGCAAATAGGCATCATCAACCCCCTCTTCTCTATCAACAAATTACCTCCATTCTCGATAATCTGAGGTCCATCAAAAGGAGAATTAGCCTCCGCAACCTGAAGCGTATAACTATTAATACCCGAAGTTATATATGGCTGTTGCCACTGAAAAATAACATTCGGCAGTTGGCAAGAGAGCGAGTCGTTATTGGCAGGAGAAATCAAGATAGGAGTTGCCCCATTCTCCAAAAATGCAGTAACCGTAAACTCTTTGCTGATAGGAATACGCTGCTTGGCATAATAAGCTTTCGCATCAAAAGCCTGAAAACAAAATAGGTATGCACCCTCAGGAAGACAATTATCATTAAGAATATTTTGACCTATCAAAACATTGCCCGACTCAAAAAAATTGCTGATACTGACCGGATTATTCCCTGCACCCAAAACAACAGCAGGTTTTCCCATACCAATCGAGAACTTATTGGAATAAGAGAGAAAGACCGTATTCATGGATGAAAGAGATTTCACACGCATTTGAATGAGCATCTCATAATTATTCCCGTGATTCATATCGCGAAGCAGAGCCTGAATAACAAAACGATTAGAATTGGAAAGATCCGTCAGGCAAGTCCCATAGGGAGGTGTCAACATCACATTCAAATCAACAGGATAGACGCTACCAATCTGCCCCTTGGTCTCAAAAGAAAACAAGGAAAGCACCAAAACCACTGTTACTATTATATTCTTAAAAAAAGTTCTCATGTTTTTATTGCACTGCAAAAGTACGTAAAATTATTATATTCTGATTAAAAGTTACAACTATAAGTAAGGGATGAAAGAAACTCATACTTATTATCCCCGGAAATCATACCCCAAAGATACTTTGTAAAACCGGAAGAAAAAGAGAAAGTATGCGACCCAAACTGCTTTTTCTTAGGCACAATGGAGTAAGAAGCACTCAAAGAAGTATTGAGCAATGCACCCTTAGTTGATCCGGAAACATCATTCACATTAAACGTTGCCGACAAAGCGGTACTAAGTTTATCCTCAAAGAACTGTTTAGAGAGAGACGCTCCCGGACCCCAATAGAGAGACTCCATACCGGTAGCATCACAATAACTGGCCATCAAATAGGCAGACCAGCCCATTTTGTACAAAGCAACTTGTTGAGAGAAAGTAAGATTTCCTGAAAAATAATCAGAGTAATTGGTTAAAGTCTTCTCAGACAACATATTTGCACACTGATAAGAAGCATTAAGAGAGACAAAACTTTTCAAATTATCATCGCCCCAATTATAAGAAGTCATTGCAGACGCAGAGCGTGATACTTGATAAAAATTAAGACTATCCAAAGCATCTGCATAATAAGGATAAGCCTGAGGTTTGACCCTTGTATAGGTATTAAAATTAGAAAAATTAACAGAAGCGGTCCAATGCTCGCCCGAGTTGAACGACGCATTAGCAGAATAGACAATATTTCTTGTATCGGTTGTTTTTGAGTTATCCAAATTATTGAACTGCAAACCAAAATTACCGGAAAAAGACAACTTACCTTTTAACAACTTAAGATTAGGAGCGATGGTAAAATTTTCAATATCATTTGTAAAATAGTAACCACCCAAAGTAGAATAGTAAGGCGAGACACGTTCATAGTTGAAAGATAGTCCCCAGATATTACCTTGATATCCGACAGCCCCATTGATAGCATCTACATAATGATCAGAAGAGTGTTTTTTGAAGATTTTATCAATAAAAGAAGATGTTCGGACAGGCTCATTATTCTCATTAAAAATATTGGAGTTATAAATAGAGAAAGCA
>JAGBUF010000076.1 GCA_017630975.1 Paraprevotella sp.
AACAATTCCTTCGTACAGATATCAAAGACTCTCTTCTTTTCAGACAAGTTCAAAGGAGAATAATCGAAAGCAATAGCAAAAATCATGTTTGGACGCACACTCCAATCAGGACTCGTATTGGTTTCGTCTACATAGTCAAACAAATAGCCATGCTCATTCAGGAAAACTTCCTTGAAGGAATATTCAACCTTTTCTGCATAATCAGCATAATTAGGAGATTTTTTCCATGCACCCGTAGCACTGATTTCTTCTGCAAATTTAAGAGCATTGTACCACAATGCATTGAATTCAACAATATAACCGCTGCGTGGAACGATAGGACGTCCATTAGCAGTGGAGTTCATCCAGGTAATAGCAGCATCTTTTCCTTCGGCATACAACAATCCATTATCTCTCACTTTCAGATTCGGATGTTTTTCTGCCATCAGATAATCCATAATTTCCTTCAAAAGTGTAGCATATTTCTCTATACACTTCTCCATTGAAACCATCTTACCATATTGTTGTATACACCAAGTGGTCCACAACAACACATCAGGATGTTGCATTTCATGAATCTTTACTGACAATGGTTTACCGGCAATGAATTCTTTCACTCCTTTTTCCACGGTCTTCATACATGCCTCAAACTGATCTACCTCACCATTTGCCAACGTCAAACCGGGGAGCGCAATCATCATATCACGCGCACGACACTTGAACCATGGATAACCTGCCAAGATGTAGTTTTCGCCATCTTCAAAATAGTTGAACTGGTGGGCTGAATTCACCAAACAATGGTAGAAATTATCTCTTGGGGTACGGATATTCACTTCATAATCGGTAATCTGCTTAAGTTGAGAAGTCTTCACCTCTGATAAACCGGCAGAAAAGACCACGCTTTCACCCTTTTTAATCTTGAACTCAAAATAACCGGGAACATACAAATCTTCATTGAACGCATATCCTCTTTCCAGTTCTTTAGGATACTCAACTCCTCTATACCAATCAGGTTGGTAGACGAAATTGTTCTTTTTGTTCAACTGCATGTATAAATCAGGATATCCGTCATACATACATGTTTTGATACCATTAGACACTTCCTGATATTCCTTGTTCACTCTTCCGTTTTCATGTGTATACTCTCTTACACAACGGAAAGCCAGGAATGGGCGCAATTTAAGCGTTGTTTCTGAATGTGCATCCAACAGCGTATAACGGATGATTATGCGATTCTCGAAATGCTGGAATACCTTTTCCTTCTTCAAGATAACACCACCCACACGATAAATAGTAGTCGGCACTTGATCACAATTGAACTCTCGAATGTATTTATGACCATTCGGACTGTAATTATTACCTTGATACTTGTGCAGACCAAGATTAAACTCAGCACCATGTTGTACCACCGTTTCATCCAGAGATGAGAGCAATACATAATTCTCTTCGCTTAATTTGGGAATAGGAACAACCAACAATCCATGATATTTTCTTGTATTACAATCCACTATTGTAGAACAAGAATACGCACCTGACCGATTAGAACGCAAAATCTCTTTCGGCAGAGCTTCCTCCAGATTTGTCATCAGAGTTTTTTCAAACTGAATGTAACTCATAGTTTTAGTGAATATATAAGGTTAATTTCTTCGCCTATTAAAGGTTATTAATCAAGTCAAAAATAATAAAATTTGAATTATAAAAGAAATTATCTGAAAAGATATTTATATCCATCCATTAAAAAAGCAAATAAAACGATTTTATTGATATAAAATTTCGGGTAGAAAGCATAAAATGCTACTTTTGTAGTAAGAAAGCGAGAATGCTTGATTCGGATATGAGCACAAAAGATTTAGACAAAAGCAAAGCACTGACAAAAATGGCCGATATCTTGGAGCCACTGAACGAAAAACAGCGAGCCCTATTAACCGACCACTTGACTTTACACGTTTATAAAAGAAACGAAAACATCTACACTGAAGGAGAAATCCCTTCGCAATTGATGTGTCTGCTCACAGGAAAAGTAAAAATATTCAAAAATGGCGCCGGAGGTCGTAATCAAATCATGCGCATCATCAAACCGGTGGAATATTTTGCTTATCGCGCGCATTTCGCTGAAGAAGAATTTGTGACATCAGCCGCTGCTTTCGAGACATCTACCATTGGAATGATTCCTATGAGCATCATCACCAAACTTATCCAAGAGAACAGTTGTTTGGCTTGGTTTTTCATCAAACAACTTTCCAAGGATCTCGGCATCGCTGACGAACGTACTGTCAACCTCACCCAGAAGCACATCAGGGGGCGTTTGGCTGAATCATTATTGTTCTTGAAAGAAAGCTACGGTGTAGAAGAAGATGGGTGCACACTCAGCATCTACCTTTCAAGAGAAGACCTTGCCAACTTATCCAATATGACCACATCGAATGCCATACGCACATTATCCAACTTTGCAGCGGAAAAAGTCATTGCCATCGATGGAAGAAAAATCAAAATTATATCAGAGAAAGCACTGATGAAAATTTCTCAGATAGGATAACATCAAGGAATAATAAAGTTAATCCACTCTTGTTGTATCGTGATTTTAAATACATCACCGGCATCTCTCCACTCCGTACCGTCAAGACTGACTTTAGCCTTACCCCTATCATAAATCATCACCTCACGTGTCCTATAGGAACGCACTGCCTTGTGATTCAAGAAACTTCCCCTTAACAACATATATATCGCTTCAGCCATTTGTGTCAAACCGGAATGGGATACTACCGATACATCCAACAATCCATTGTATGGAACGGCACTGGGTGTTTGACCATACCCTTTGGCACTACCCACACAAACCGTCATCAAACTACGGTTAATATCGTCGGTATTGACTTTCAGATGCATCTTCTGCTCCATACGTTGAAACAACAGCAAAATGATAGATGCCACATGCGACATGACTGTCAACCCCCAGAAACGGCGTGTCTTATGTTTAATCATCATCATTTTGGCAACCAAACCCACATTTACACAATTCAAAAAATATCGCTTGTTTTGCAAACCTTCTCCATAGTGGCAACAACCAACATCCACTCTGCGCACTCTGCGTTTCACCAAACTGATAATGGTTTGTTTATGGTGACCTTCTTCAAATCCCCAAAAATGGGCGAAGTCGTTGCCCCACCCATTGGGAATGACACCCAATGCAACATCTTTGCGCACATTCTCATCTTGAGCCAACAGACCATTCAAAGCTCTATATAGGGCAGAATCACCACCGACGATGATTATGGTCTTATAACCATTAGCGACCAACATACCCGTCAATCTTTCAACGGATTCCGAGCCTTCACTTTGTACGAAATCATACAAAACGCCTTGTTCAGTCAAACACTGACGAATCTCGTCCCATTGCTTATGAATGTGACGAATACCCTCTTTCGGGCAATATATGATACCCCATCTTGTTGGTTCCATTGTTGCTTGATTTATTCTACAAATATACACAAATCATTACAAAATGCGCATTTTCTATCTTTTTTATTTCATTAAAGCTTTTATTGCACTGACTTTTTCAGGCATTGGCATCATTGCATCCAACCAATGTATCACAAGTCCTCTTCTCTCCATCCCCCTGAACCACGTCATCTGTCTTTTGGCAAACTGGTGGATTGCAGTCTGCAGGCCGGAAACCATTTCATCGAATGAAAGCTCCCCAATGATATACTGCGTAAGGAACTTGTATTCCAGACCATAGTAGATAAGGTTCTCGGCAGGTATCCCGCTATCCAGCAGTCTCTGCACCTCCTCAACCATCCCCTCTTCAAGGCGGGCTTTCAGACGGGCATCAATTCTGGCGTTGCGGGTATCACGGTCTAC